>NZ_JBSFQI010000008.1:0-184481 GCF_053588635.1 Gordonia sp. NPDC003425
GGCGCCGGATACGATTCCACTGCACCCGCGCCCAGCGGGCCAGCATCCAGCAATTCCACTGCTGAACGGAATTGCCCGCTCAACTTCGAAGAGCCCCTATTCATCCTCGAAGTTGATGCGGTCATTAACGGGGAGGGTTAGTCACAGAGTGAAAACTAAGGATTGCTAGCTGTGGCACGTACCTGATGCATTAAGTTGTCGATGTTAGCGAGAATATCGACTAAGTAGACGAGTGGAACGAGAGCGATATCAGCAGGTGCTCGGCCATTGTGCTCTGAGAGTATGTTGATATTCTCGCGATAGTTGTGGGTGGCGTTTCTCCGCGCAGTCCATAAGCTCTTCAGGCGAGCGTCGCGCGTAGTAGCGGAGTCGGGCATAAGAAAACCCTCATACATTTGTTCAGTGGCGGTGTGTGCTCTATTTAGAGGTAGCATAACCAACGTCTTTATTCGCTCTGGTAAACGTGGCTCGATCCGTGATATGCATTTTCCAACTGCGCGCGGTGTCATTAGCTCACCAACACCTTTGCCTCCGTAGAAGCTATCGCCAAGGATATCCATTGCAGTAAATGTAAGCATTAGTTGAGTCGTGGGGTCGGATGGATACCTTAATATTGCACTTACTCGACTAAGGAGTTGTTCGAAATCCAGCATCCACCTCTGATGCATCCCTGGGGAGTAGTGCCCATTTGCATCCGCGTACGTCACCGGATCATAAAGTTGTCGGATAGCGTAGTTCATTCGCATTGCCCACCACTCGACAGCATCAGAAAATGTAGCCTTGTGTAGCGAAGTCTCGTCGATGAATTCCTGGTTGTGTGGATATAAGTTGGATTGATGGGATAAGTGGTCTAGCACATCTAGCCGATCGGGACCCGAACCCGGATCATGTCCTGAGATTTGACGGCCGAACGCATACACAATTACCTGGCCGATTCTGGGTACTCCAAATCCCCACATTGTAGGCAATAGATTGCTGAGCAACGGCACGAAGTAACTTCCTCCGAATACCGCACCTTCAAGCAGCCCACCCGATGACTCGAAGAGGACTTTTTCAGGGTTGCTCTGTTGTTCGGCGATGGCCTCATCAACCGATTGGTGCCGCAGTCGCAAGAATATCTGGGGCATCTTAACCCATCGATAAAGGATCGGATTCAAGCGAATGTCGTGTACCGAGTGGTTAGGAAATAAGAGCGTTTCAGACCCGCTTTTGTCAAGTAAAATCAACGAACCAAGTGAATTGCTTCCCATACGAATTGTATCGGGCACGTCTTCGTCAGGAGCTGCTATGACTTCGCGAAAGATTCCTTCAAATTGGAGGCCAAGCGTCTTCTCGGCGGATCGCCGAAGGAAATCTTCTCGAAGCTCCCTGCCTAGGTTCTCGTCAACGCCGCCCGGCACCTCTGGAGTTGGAATAGTGCAGATATCGAACCGGCTCTTCTTCAGAGGAGGACCATGCAACAGCGACGATTTCAGAACTTCCTGTGTCGGCTTCGATGAGACTTGCCATATAGTCGAGCCGTTCGGTGGCGCGTGTGTAGCTTCGAGCCCAAGATACGATAGCAAACCCCCGGGATTGCCGCCGTATACAGCTGGGGGCAGGTCAATCTTGATGGAGTTCGTTGACTGCTTCACAATGATGGACTTTAGCTCTCAAGTCCGACACCATGAGCAACCTAACAACGCATTTTTTGCCTATCACCATGCTGGTGCATAGGTCTCTGTGGCCATCAGAGGCTTCCGGCATGATTATGTCCATCGCGATGCCCTCGATCGCTCGGTTGGAGCCTTCCCGTCAAGCAGTCTTCCAGTCGGACTACTGAGGTTCGATAGCCACGACGTTCCTTCCGCACTGTGATGAGTCGCGACATTGTTTACAAGCAGTGTCGCGACTTGTTGCGTTTGTGGGGGCTCAGCGGGTTGTGGTCGTTGGGGTGGTTGGTAGTCGCGGGTTCGGTCGATGTGGTGGGTGGCGTCGCTAGCGTCAAAGGGACACAGTATGTCCGATCGTCGGGGGTGTAGGCATCAGCGACGCGTTGGTCGGTCGGGCGAATGAGTGAGAGCGGCTACGTCGTCTCGGGGAAACCCATCTCAGTTGGGTCGCGGTGCGCACCGGCCGGGAACGAGTCGGCGATGAGCGCATCGACACTCGCTCGCCAGCCACTGCCGGGCTCGACGGCCTCAAGCAGGTAGGCGATGACGCAGATGGTGCCGAAGACGCGCTCGATCTGGTGCAAGTCGGGACGTTCGGGGTCGAGGGTCGGGACGAGCTCGGCGAATACCGGCAGGTGCTGGATTCGCACCGGGACGCCGAGCGGGGTGAGCTGGCGGTTCCACAGGCGTCCGTGGTGGGCGCAGATGTTGCGCACGATCGCCATGTGTTCGAGCCAGTTGGTCAGCGGAGGCTTTCGCGCCCATGCCTGGCGTGCCGACTTCGACGCACCGGGTTTCACCGTCACCCTGAACCACTCGGCGAGCGCCCGCTGGTCGCCCGCGACCATGCCGGCGTAGAGCTTCGACAGGTCCGAGAAATCCAACAGGTCGGTCAGCACCCAGATCGGTATCTCGCCGCCGTAGTGCTGGTCGTGATGGTCGACGGTCTCGTCGCGGCCCCGCGCCCGGCCGATGCGCCCCTTCGCGGTGTTCCACCAGTGCGTGCTCGGCCTGTGCGTGGCTGTCGATGACCATGCCCCGGTCGGCCAAGCGCTGGGTCTGATCGTCGATCGACAGCCAGGGCTTGAGTGGGCGCGTCACGCTGAATGTCCCTACAGAGAGAAATCCGGCCCGCTCCCAGGACAAGTCCTGGTGCGGGCCGAACGATTACCTAAAGGCTAGCACGGGTGTGGGACACGCCGGCACAGCGTGGGCAATGCTGGTTCGCTCGAGGAGGTGCGCGCTGCCGAGGAGGCGCTCGGTGAGCCGTTACCGCCGCGGTGGGTCGCCTACCTGACGGGGCCTAGTCAGCTCGAGTTCGTCGAGGGCGGATCCTGGCCCTCCGGCGCTGGTCGTCGTTGTTATCACGGGTGGCCACGGCGGTTGTCTCGATGCCTCCGCTTCCGCAGTCCGCCGATTCCTCAGGCGTCGTCCGAGTGCTCCTCGCGCTCGCGCTTCTGATCGGCATGCAGTGACCGCACCCGACGCTCTTCGCGGAGCACCTCGACATGTTTGGTGCGCTCTGCCTCGAGCCATTCAGGCATCTCCGCAAGGAGCGCATTGATCTCGTCGGTGGTGAGCGCCTCGGTGACCTCACCGCGGGCCAGGCCGGACCGGGAGATCCCGAGCTTGGCGGCGACGAGATTCTTGGGATGCGGGCCGTGGGCGCGGAGGTCGCGTAACCACTGGGGCGGATCGGCTTGCATGGCCGCCAGCTCCGCGCGGGTGATGGTCCCGGAACGGAACTCCTCGGGCGTCGCCGGCAGGTAGATGTCGAGCTTCTTGGCGGCGGTAGCGGGCTTCATCGACTGCGAGCTCATGGTCGCAGCGTATCTCCGGGGTAGCCTCAACCCGATGAGCCCGCCCGCAGATGCCGCCGACGAGCCCGGCTCGACGGTCTTCCGGCTGGCGTACGTACCCGGCACCACGCCGGGGAAGTGGGTGCGCATCTGGTCCGAGCGCCATCCGACGGTCGAGCTGGAGATGTCCGTGCTCGCCGTCGCCGACACCGCTGCAGCGATCCGGGCAGGCATCGCCGATATGGCCATCACCCGACTCCCCGACGCGCTCGCGCACGGCGATCCCGGTCCGCACCACACCATCACGCTGTACGAGGAGACGACGGTGGTGGTCATCCCCAAGGATCACCTACTCACCGCCGGGGACACCCTGACGCCGTCCGACCTGGGGGACGAGAACCTGCTCTGGCCACTCGACGAGCCGCTCGCGATCGACGATCGTCCCGGCCGCGCCGTCGACCATTGTCCGGCGACAACCTCCGACGCAATCGAACTCGTGGCGGCGGGGGTGGGGTTGCTGGTGGTTCCGCAGTCGCTCGCGCGGCTGCATCATCGCCGCGATCTGGATTATCGGCCGGTTGCAGGCCTCCCGACCAGTACCGTCGGGCTCTTGTGGCCGCAGCCGACATCGGAGTTGGCGGATGAGTTCATCGGCATCGTTCGTGGACGCAAGCCCAACTCGTCGCGTGGAACGGGCGGCCCCCCGGCGAAGCGGTCGGCGAAGGAGAAGGCGGCTGCAAAACGTGCCGCCAGGGAAGCGTCGGGAAGGGTGCCGCGGACACCGAAGGGTAAGGGCCGCAAGCCGAATCGCTCTCGTTGACCGCTGCGCATCGATCAAGCCCCGCACCCAGGCGTGCGGAAGTCTCGGCAATTGTGCGCGCACGGGTCTCGGCCTACGCGGCCACCGGTGCCTCGCCGCTCGCGAGAAGGTGTGCATAGCGCCCGCCACGGGCGAGCAGTTCGTCGTGGGTGCCGCGTTCGGCGATCCGGCCGTGGTCGAGCACCACGATCTGATCCGCGTCGCGGATGGTGGAGAGCCGGTGCGCGACGGTGATGGTGGTGCGGCCCGCGCTCGCGGCGTCGACGGCTGCCTGCACGGCGCGCTCGGTCTCGTTGTCCAGGGCGCTGGTCGCCTCGTCGAGCACCAGAATCCGCGGATCGCGCAACAGTGTGCGCGCCAGCGCGATTCGTTGTTTCTCTCCGCCGGAGAAGCGGTGTCCGCGGGCTCCGACGACGGTGTCGTATCCATCGGGTAGCCCGGCGATGAGATCGTGCACCTGCGCGGCACGCGCAGCGGCCTCGATCTGCGCGTCGGTGGCGTCGGGACGGGCATGGCGGAGATTGTCGCGAATGCTCGCGTGCAGCAGATAGGTCTCCTGCGATACGACGCCGACGATCCGTGCGAGGTCGGCGAGCGCGATGTCGCGCACGTCGACACCGTCGATGCGCACCGAACCGGTGTCGACGTCGTGCAGCCGCGACACCAATGATGCGAGAGTTGTCTTGCCCGAACCGGTTTCGCCGACCAGTGCCAACGAATCACCTGCGTGAACATCGATGTCGATCCCATGTACCGCGTCGCGCTCGGCGCCCTCGTATCGGAACGACACGTCGTCGAACTTCACGGCGCCACGCGGATGGGCCAGCGCCACAGGCTGTTCCGGGTCGGCGATGGACATCGGGAGGTCGAGATACTCGAAGATGCGGCTGAACAGCGCGAGGGAACTGGTGATCGTGACGCCGACGTCGAGCAGGCTCATGAGCGGCCGGAACAGCGCGGCCTGCAAGCCGGTGAACGCGACGAGCGTGCCGATGGTCATGCCGCCGGAGGTCGCCGGGAGCCCGGCCACCAGGTACAGCAACGCCGGAATGGTGGCGAAGATGATGTTCATCGTCGCCATCCGCCAGCGTCCGGAGAGCTGCGAACGAACTTCCAGATCGACCAAATGATGCGACGTGTCGGTGAATCGTGACGCCAATGCCGGGCCCGCACCGAGCGTCTTGCTGAGCTGGATGCCGCCGATCGACAGCGATTCCTCGATCTGGGTCTGCATGTCGGCGAGTGCGCTCTGACGCTTCGTGGTGATCTCGCGACGCATCCGGGCAACGGTGCGGGTGAGCCAGATGGCCGGCGGCAGCACGATGAGCGAGAGCAGCGAGAGTTGCCAGCTGAGGGCGACCATCGCGACAACGGTGCCCACCACGGTCGTGACGTTGGCGGCCACCGAGGTTGCGGTGGTGGTGACGACGGTCTGCATGCCGCCGATGTCGTTGGTCAGCCGCGACTGCACCTCACCGCCGCGGGTACGGGTGAAGAAGCCCAGCGACTGTCGTTGCAGATGGGCGAAGACGCGGGTGCGCAGGTCGTGCATCACCTGCTGTCCGACGGTGGTGGAGATCCAGGTCTGCAGTACGCCGAGTACCGAGCTGACCACGGTGATACCGATCATCGCGGCCACCGCCCAGGCCAGCAGCGTCACGTTCTTGTCGGGGATCGCGGTGTCGATGACGGCACGGACGAGGAATGGATTGGCGAGTGTGATGGTCGACGCCGCGACGATGAGGACCATCACGACGGCGAGGCGTAACCGGTAGCGGCTGAAGAGTGCGGCGATGCGTCGCAGGCTCACCGGGTTGTCGGCCAGTTGAGCGCGATCGGCGGGATCACGCCGCGTCGCGGGTGACGAGTTGCGGGGGCTCATTCGTGGAGTGCCCTCCCTTCGCAATATTACTGAGGTTTCCTCAGCACAGTGTAGCGGATTGCTGAGGTAGGCTCAATACCATGTCCGGAAGCCTCAACGACGGCGATCGCGAATCACTGCGCGACCTCGTCATGACCACCGCCCGCGCTCTGCGGCACCGGTGGTTCGACGCGCTCGGCCCGTGGGAACTGTCCCCGCACGAGGTGCGTGCGCTGACGGTGGTTGCGCGCAGCGAGCGCCCCAGGCTCGGTGAGGTGGCCCAGGAGCTTCGCATCGCGCCGCGCTCGGCCACCGAAGTGATCGACCGTCTCGAGGAGCGCGGCCTCGTCGAACGGGTTCCCGACGAGCAGGACCGCCGCGCCCGCTGTGTGCGTACCACCGACGTCGGCCGCGACCTGCTCGCAGAAATTCGGCAAGCCCAAGGTGTCGGGGCCGACGACTATTTCGGCGTCCTGAACGCCGACGAGCGTGAGCACCTCGCGCAACTGCTCCGCAAACTCAACGCCGCCCATGCCGGAGAAGGCCGTCGAACCGGGCGGCACCCGCACCACTGATGCCACCTGTGGATGAGGTCGGTGCCGACACCCCCGACCGCTGGCAGAATCCCGGTCTTATGAGCAGACTGATGGCAATCGTGACGGTCGGCTGCGTGGCCGCGATGGGAATTCTGCTCGGCGCAGGGCACGCCGACGCGCAGATCGACCGGGGTACCTACCGGTACTGCAACACCGAATATCAGGGCAACCGGGTGCCGGTGCCGTGGTGCACAACCGCCACTGTCAGCGGTGGACGATTCAGCCCCGGACCCGGCGTGCGGGGCTATCCCATCATCCCGACGCGCGACGGCGGCTATGTCGAACTCGGCCGAGGCGACGGGCTGAAGATGCACACCACCGCGCACGGATATGCGGGAGCGCAATACGTCGGCAATCGCGTGATCGCCAAGTTCGTGATGACGCGACTGCGCTGATTGAACGCCCACGCTGATTGAACGTCGCGCGGAACGAGCGGGCCACCGAGCTGCGCCGATCAGGCTTGCAGCAGTTCGTCGATCTGGTTGGTGGCCTGTGTTGCTCCCTCGACCATCCCCATGTCGAGCACCTTCTGCAGGCCCTCGGCGGTTTCGTAGGTGCTGACGTAGGTCGCCACGGTACGTCCGTCCTTCTCCACGAACGAGAACTCGTTGTGGGACATGGGCAGTGAATCGACGGGAGTGAAGTCCTCGTTGGCGAAGCCGTCGCGGAAGGTGAATCCGTTGGGCTCGTCGACGGTGTCGATGAGCCAGTACCCCGCAAACTTCTCGCCGTCGGGTCCGGTCATGTAGTACGTGACGCGGGCGCCGGGTGTGAGGCTGTGTTCGACGAATGTGGCGGGGTATTGCGGTGGCCCCCAGATCTTTTCGAGCTGACGGGGGTCGGCGTAGATCTGCCAGATACGTTCCACGGGGGCCGCGAACTCGGCAGTCATCGTGAGGGATCGCTGGTCGGGATTCTGGGTGACGTCGATGACGGGCATGGGGCTACTCCTCATTCGGGGTCGCACGCGGCGGGTCCGCGGCGATCAGATCGTCGATGCGCTCGACGCGGCCGCGCCAGATCTGCTCGAGTTCGGTGAGCATCTCCGACACGGCGCGGACGGCCGTCACCTCACCGGAGGTGATCTGTTCTCGACCTCGACGGTGCTTGGTCAGTAGACCGGCACGTTCGAGCACGGCGACGTGCTTCTGGACGGCGGCAAAGCTCATGTCGTAGTGAGCTGCCAGTGTCGACACGGAGTACTCACCGGCCAGAACCCGACGCATGATGTCGCGGCGGGTGCGGTCGGCGAGCGCGTGGAACATGGCGTCGGCCTGTTCCTCGGTGGTGTCGCGCACCCACACAACATACAACCGATTGGTTGTATGTGTCTACTGCTGCTCGTCCGTCTTCTTGGCTCCTGCGGTCTTCTTGGCGGTTGTGGTCTTCTTGGCGGGCGTCTTCTTCGCCGCCGTCTTCTTTGCCGCCGTCTTCTTGGCGGCGGTGCGCTTTTTCGCCGGAGCAGCCTTCTTTGCCGGAGCCTTCGGTGAAGCCGCCTTCTTCGCGGCAGGCTTCTTCACTGTCGTCGCCGGGCTATCCGGCGTGGATTCGACTGTCCCGCTCTGTGTTTCGCCATCGTCGGTGGGTGGTGCGATGGCCGCCACCGGCGCCGCCTGCTCCACTGCGGCGCGCTTTGCCACTGCGACGCCGAGCCCCAGCGTGATCGCCACCGGCCATTCGATGGCGCCTCCGGCGGCCAGGGCGGCCAGCACCCCGTAGAAGGCGAGCTGTCGGGGCGGCGGTACCGCCACCTTTCCGACCAGCGGCAGGTTGATGGAGAACCGCTGCGCCTCGCGGACGAGCTTGGACACATCGTGGTGTCCGGCGAGAAAGCCGCGGACATCACCGAGGGCAGTGGCCCCGGCGCCGAGGACTCCAGCACCCGGGACCGAAGTCCCTATTTTCTCGTTCTTCGCCGATTCGTCGTCCCCGGTACTTCCGGAGGTCGCCGAAGTTGGGATACCCTTACCGACCATGACGGAGATCACCCGCTCTCTCGGACCCGAGGCTCTCGTCGACTCGGGCGTCCGACTCGTCACTCCCGCGCTCGAGCATCTCTACACCGTGCTCGTCCGCGTCGGGATCCTCACCATCGAGGACTGATCCCGGCAGGCCACCGGCCAGCCGGTCGATCACTCCGGGCATCGTCGTGGCGACGCCCGCCGCGATGAACGCGGCGGCGAAGGCCTGCGCCCACCCCACCGGTCCGATCGGGGTACATCCGAACACCTGGCTGACGCCGGGAATGCTGATGATTCCCGCCATCACGACGAAAGTGCCAACGTTGGTGGCCACCACCAGCGGCCCGTGCGAATCCATCAGGGTTTCCATCATCTGCGTCACCACGAGACCCACCAGGCCGATCGTCGACGCGCGCGCCGCCCGGCCGCTGAGCCGGCCGAAGGTCCACGCCAGCGTGGCGCCGAGGGTGGTGAACACCCCGCGCACCGCCACCGCACGCCAGATCGTCGACTCGTCATGCCGACCGTCCACGTCCGGATCGCGTTGTGGGCTCACCGCCAGCGCTGCGGCGGGCAGCGCGTCGGTGAGCATGTTCACCAGCAGCATCTGACGCGCGTTGAGCGCGGGCGATCCGGAGAACAAGGTGGTGATCAGGGCGAAGCTGACCTCACCGACGTTGTGCCCCAACAACACCGACACCGCCGACTGCACCCGCCGCCACAGCTGTTCACCCTCGTCGAGCGCCGGGATCATCGCGGCGATGTCGCCGTCGAGCAGCATCACGTCAGCGGCCATCCGCGCGGGATCACTACCCTCGGACACCACCCCGACGCCCACCGCTGCCGCGCGGATCGCGGCGGCGTCGTTGGCGCCGTCGCCCACCATCGCGGTCACCAGACCGGCCGACTCCAGCGCCTGCACCACCTGCACCTTGTGCTCGGGCGACATCCTGGCGAACACCTGGTGCGTACGCACGGCCGCAATGCGCCCGTCGCCGTCGAGTTCGTCCCAGGCGGTTCCGGTCATCACCTGATCGGCGCCCACCGCCAGGCCGAGGTCGCGGGCCACCACCGCGGCGGTCACCGGATGATCGCCGGTGATCAGCCGCACCTCGATACCTCGGCTCGCCAACTCGGCCAGCAACGGCGCCGCACCCGGACGCAACGTATCCGACATTCCGATGGCGCCCAGCAGGTGCAACGACGACGCGCACAGTTCGGCCATCAGATCCGGGTCGGCACTCGCCGCGGCGGCCTGCTCGGCGGTCAGCACGCGTTCGGCAACGGTCAGCACACGCAGCCCGTCGACCGCCATGCGATGCAACGTCTCGGTGAGCTCGGCACGCTGCCCGGGTTCGACGGCGGACATCAGTGTTTCGGGCGCTCCCTTGACCATCAGACGACGCCCGGACAACGCCGCCGCGAACGGCCGGTTGGACTGGAAGGGAAGGAACGCGTCGAGTTCGGGGTATCCCAGGCCGGCCGCGACCGCCGCGCGGTGGATGGCGGCGTCGGTGGCGTGCTCCACCGTCCCCGACCTCGTCACCAGCATGGTGGCTCCGGCGGCGGTGAGCACGGCGTCGTCTTCGGCGCCGGTCGCCGGTGAGATCGCACGCACCCGCAGGCGGTTCTCGCTCAGCGTTCCCGTCTTGTCGAAACAGACCGTGTCCAGACGGGCGAACGCCTCGATCGCCCGTGCGTTGCGCACCAGGACCGACGATCCGGTGAGGTCGCGCGCCGACGCCGACTGTGCGAGCGTCACCACCAGCGGCAGACCCTCGGGCACCGCGGCCACCGAGATGCCCACCGTTTCCGATGCCGTCTTGCGGATGGGAGTGCCGCGCAACAGACTCAACACGCCGACGAGAGCGCCGCCGGTGAGGCTCCACGGCAACGCCCGTTTGGTGATCTCGCCGAGTTGCGCGGCCAGTCCCACAGTGCGTACCTCGCGCGGCGAGAGTGCCAGGGCGCGACTCACCTGCGTGGCAGGTCCGGCCGCAGTGACGATTGCCCGCACCTTGCCCGCGACCACCGTGGTGCCGGCGAAGATCATTCCGGTCCGCTCGGCCAGCGGCGCTCCCGGGGTGTCGGCAGTGTTCTTGCCGACGGGAAGCGATTCGCCGGTCAGCGCCGACTCGTCGACCTCCACCGTGTCGGCGTCGAGGATGCGTCCATCGGCCGGCACCACTTCGCCCGATCGCACCTCGATCACGTCGCCGGGACGCAGCAGGCTCGATTCCACCTCGTCGTAGCCGTCTGAGTCGTCGGGATCGGTGATATCGATCATCCTGCGCGCCAACGGTTCCTGACGGGCGAGCATGCGGTCGAGCAGACGCTCGGCGTGCAGCGACTGCTGCGCGGAGATCGCCGTGTTCAACACCAGTACCCCGCCGACCATCGCAGCGTCGAGCGGGGAGCCGAGCAGCGCACTCGCCGCCGCTCCGGTGGCCAGGATCGGCGTGATCGGATCGTCGAGCTCCTCGCTCATCGTGTGTAAGAAATCGGACCCCAAACCCCATGCGCGCAAGGCTGTTTGGCGGGCGAAGCGAATGGCGGGCGACGAGGCCGCAACCTCGATCGGACCGCTGGGCTCGGGCACACGCACCGGCCGGGGCAATAGCCGACGCACCTCGTCGAGTGGCATCGAGTACCAGTCGTGCCCCGACTCGGGGAGCGGGACGGGGTCGGTGAACACGCGATAGCCCGAACCGAACCCGGCCCAGAAACCGTACAGCGCCGACGCGGCCACAGACGTCGGACCGTCGCCCGGAACACCCGGGATGAGCATGAGGGCACCGAGCAGGGAGGCTCCGGTGGCCAGCGCGGTTCCGCGGAATGACGCATCTCGTGCGGCGGGCAGCGCGTGGACGATCCGCCAGGCGGCGATGAGATCGGGGATCAGGATGTCGGCGTGCCACGGCAGTGCCGCATCGTCGCCCACCATGCCGATACTGAGATCGGCGATCTCGATCGCGTTGTCACCGGACACGGTCAGCAGCGCCAGGGTGGCGCCGTCGTCGTGCAGTTGCTGTGCGCAGGATGCCAGCGATTCCTCGAGATCGTCTGCGACGGGCATGATCTCGTCGAATCCCTGGAGCAACGAGTGCAAGCCCTCGTCGTGGATTCCGACCACGCGCACACCCGCTTGCCGGGCCTCGGCGAGTAAGGCGGTGGCCAACGGCCGGCGCAGATGGCTGACCAGCACCCGTGCTGCCGGGTCGGCGTCCGGGTCATATCCGGCGTCGCCGGTGATGTCGGCAAGCCGGTTCCAGCCCGGCGACAGGCGACCGTCGGCGAGCGCCGCGGTGGCCCGCTGCCAAGCCGCGGACCGCGCCGAATCATCCACGCCGACAACGCGAGTGACAGCTAACTCATTGGTGAAGAGCACACGCGGATCCACCAGCAGCGTGTCCACCTCGTCCAGGCGGCGCAGTGCGCGCGGATTCATCACCAACGCTCCCTCGCGCTGGTGCAGGCCACGGCCGACCGACGCGCCGAAGGTCTCACGCACACTGCGCGCCGGGCGCGGCGCGGCCACGACGGCCGCCTTGGCGGCGGTCATCAAATCGGCGGCCACCGCGAGTATGGCGGCCCCGGCCAGCCCGGCGTCCATCGCGATCTCCTCGCGCGGGCGACCGCTGTTCTCGGTCGGTCGGGAGGGACCAACCGACGGCGTCGGGACCTGGTCGAACTTGCGGGCGTGGGCGGCAAGTCGCGGCTCGACGCGTTGCCAGGCGCGCAGCCCATTGAGGGTCTCGACGGTGCGGATCGCCTGTGCGCACGTGGTCACCAGGGCACTGGTCGGCGAGGCAGTGGCGGCCGCAGCGGCCGCCTGCAGCGTCGACAACAGCAGTTCGGCGCCCTCGTCACCCAGCCGGTGCTCCAGCGCGCCGCGCACGCGCGGGTGGAAGTTGGCGACGGTGATCGGGGCTGCGACCACCTGAGAGAGCCGGACCACCGGGAACACGGTGTTGACGACGGACGCGGCGAGGAACATCCCCGACACCCCGGTGCCGACGAGATCCGCGGCGAGCACGGTGGCATCACCGGGCAGCGACGGCAGCGCCGTGGGGCGCGGCTGTGCACCGGGAAGCGCACGACGCTCCGCCTCGGCGACAACCGTGGCGAGTTCGGTGACCGACGGTCCGCCGGCGGCCACGGACACGATCACCCGCGAGAGCGGACCATTGACGTGGACGTCGGTCACCCCGGGCAGGTCGGTGAGTGACTCGTGCACCGCGGCCGACACCGCGTCGAAATCGCTGTCGAGCCCGCGGACCTCGATCCATCGCGTGTCCGGGGTTTCGGTGACTCGCCGGGCCGGTGTCGCCCCTATCGCCTCGGCGACCATCGCCGCCGAAGTCCCAAGGGCTGAACGGATCTCGTCGGACGACGAGGTGATCGCGTCGGCGACGGCATCCCCGGCCGACCGTCCCGCCCTGACCGCGGCACCCGCGCCGAGCAGCGTGGCGCCGACCGCTATCCGGGTCGCTCTCGCAGAAACCGACATCACTGACATAACACCCTCCTCTTTCGACTTTACGGCCCGTGACCGCCCAGGTCACCGTGAGGTCCGTCGCGCGAGGTCGCGCGGTGTCCCCGAAAGTTGGGGCATGTGCCGATTGGCCGCTCTCTCTAGGGTTTTGGTTGACCGGGATCACCGGCACCCCGCACACCGGCACCTGCACACGGTCGGGTGCTCACCAACGCGATCGGAGAACTCATGAAGAAGCTATCGGTGACCAAGCCATCGGTCACCCTGGCCGCGGCGCTCGCATGCGCGGGAGCCGCACTGCTGGTGGGTGCCCCCGCGCACGCCGACGTCGGGTCCATCACGGTGGCTCCCCCGTCCGGCGGGTCCTACGCGAGCAGCTGCACGTACCGCGTCACCGGAACCGCCACCGGCAACTCACCGGTCAGCCTGCAGCAACGGGTTCCGGGTGCAGGCGAGTTCACGCCCGTCGGGGCCGGTGCCATTCCGGTGAACGGCCAGGTGGGGTTCTCCTGGACCCCCGCGGCGGCGGGCCACTACACGTTGAAGCTGGTGCAGGGGAGCACGTCGGCCACCGAGGACGTCGACGTGGTGAACGGCCTCAACCTGGGCAGTCTGTGCATGGCCATCTGACACCATGGCGCGCGAGCACGGCGGTCAGCGAAGAGGGGCTTCGGTCATCTCGGTGACCGTCGTGCGCACGCGACCCGTGCTGTCGATGCCGGTCCACTCGCACCGCCGGCCGGTTTCGGCCACGACAGTCACCGCGACCGGTCGCCCCGACGGCATCGCGCGCACGCGCACCGCTCCGCTGGGGGTGCGCTCGAGGGCGTCGACGATCACGGTGCGGGCGTCTTCGTCGAGCGGGCCGGCCGCATCGATGCCCGGCCGGTCGAGGAGTCGGTCGTCGAGCAGGCTCACCGTGACGCCGCGACGGCGCGCCCTCTCCACCGCCGAGTCGACGTCGGGCGTACATAATGCTCTGGACCGCAACAGATCTCGCAGCCGTGATTCGGTGAGTGCGCACTCCGTTCGGGTGGCGGGATCAACCGGTGCGCCGCTGGCGAGGTGGAGCAGCAGCGGGCGGGCCAATGCGGTGACGGGTTCGAGTTCACGGGCACGTTCTTGTGTCGCCGCTCGTGCGGCGGCGGCCATGCCCGCGGCTTCGGTGGCGCGCCGCCGGGACTCGACGAGGTTGCGTGCCAGCGTCCGGTTCACGTTCGCGAACACGATCGAGATCGCGACGATTCCTCCCGACGGTCCGATGAGCAGGATGCCGGGAACCACGTCGCCGACCTCGACGGACGACCACGTGCCCACCACGACCAAGGTCGCGGCGAAGCCGGCCACCGCGAGAACCGGTCGCCTGCGCATCGCGAGGATGGACACTACCAGCGCGGGCGGCCCCGTCACCCACAGCGGAACAATCTCGACGTGGCCCGGCGCGAACAGATACACCGCGCACATGCAGGCCGGCGTGGCCGCGACGATGAGACTGCCGACGCGCCCCGGCCGATCGGTCCGGCCGGTCACCAGTATCGCCGCCGACACTGCCAGCACACCGATGACCACGACCGGAACCCACCACGGCTTTTGCGCCGGACCGAGCGCTGCGGCGAATCCCATCGTGGCGACGATCAGCGCGGCAAGTAGCCGGGCGGTGGGGGACCGCAGGCCGAGGGGATCGGTCGCGTCCACGGGAACCGACTCATCGGGTTTGTGCCACGTCAGCGTGAGGGTGGTTCCGGACCCGGGCACGGAGGCGATGGAGGCGTCGCCACCGGGCACCTGGCGCATCCGTTCCTCGATGGACATGGAGAGTCCGAGACGCTCACGGGGTGTGGCCGAACGATCGAATCCGGGGCCCTCGTCGGCGACGGTGACCTCGATCCGATGATCATCCACGACGACATGGCAACTCCGCCGGCAGTCGCGAGGCACGTGACGAAAGCAGTTTCGTGCCGCCTCCCCGGTGGCGCTGGCGAGAGCGGTGACCGCCGACGAGGGAAAGGTCTGTCCATGCCGGTCGCCGGCGGCGCTGCTGAACACCATGGTGGGGTCGTTGTGCCGAACGGCGTCAGCGATGGCAGCCCCGACACCGGCGGCGTCGGGGTCCATGTCCACAGTGGCCTCGCGCAACGTCGAATCCATGGCGGCCACCGTCGCGGCGGCGCGGTCGGGCAGGCCGGCCGACCCCGGATTGCGTGCCGCCTCCAGCAGGTTGGACATGATCTCGTCGTGGGTCAGGGCGCGGGCGAATGCGCGCTCGGCGCTGCGCGCGCGAGCGGCCGCGGAGTGCTCGGCGAGTGTGATCTCCGTGGCGGAGGTCCGGTCGAGTGCGGCGGCGGTGCGCAAACCCGACACCCCCAGCGCGAACGGCACCACCGCGAAGGCCGCGCTGCAGGCCGCATCGGTGATCATCGTCACGGGCGAAGACACCCCCTGCGCCACGTCACCGGTCACCTTGATGGTGACGGCTGCGGTGATCAGGTAGAGAGCGGCAGCGTTCGGTGCCCAGGCGATCATCGCGCAGATGCTGCCGAGCACGACGAACGGACCCAGCCAGAACACCGTGGCGTTGTCCAGCGGCCTGCCGTCCCAGGCGGGCCACCACAGCGCCGCCGCCACCAAGACGCCCAGGGCCGCCAGACGAGCCCACACACGAAGCAGGGCCGCCTTCGATGAGAACAGGCTGTGTATCCCTACGACGAAACCGGGTAACGCCGCGCAGATCAATGCCGCCGGCGTCCACCACGGTGCGGAGATCGCACGTGCCTGGGCCACCGCAGGCAACAGGAACGGGAGGAATACCGAGTAGGCGACGCCCGCGAAGAGGCCGTAGTAGCGCCGGGTGCGTGCGACCGCCGAGGTCGAGTCGGCGAGTCGGAACACCGACGTGGACAACATGTCTCGACGGGAACGAGCGAACCCGGCGTGTGTGGACCGATCTCCTCGCCGAGGCCGCCACGCGTTCACGGCAAGGATTATGCCCCCCGTCGTGTGCATTGTCCCGGTACTTTGCGAAAGGAAAGGTCACTGACAATGACGGATTTCGCTGAATCCGAAAGGGGAACGTGATGTGGCGAATTGGGGCTATCGACGATCACGATTCGGTGATCGAAGGCTTGCGGGCCTTTCTCGCGGATTCAGCGGATATGCGGTTGGAGAGGGGCGCACACTCGGTGTCGGACCTGCTCGCGCAGCTCGGTTCGGATCGGCTTGATCTCGTCGTCCTCGATCTGCGACTCGGTGACGGGTCGTCTCCCGCCGACAACATCGATGTCCTGGCGGGCGCAGGTATGTCCACGTTGATCTACACGTCGGGCGACGAGCCCTACCTGGTACGCGAGGCTGCGGCCGCGGGCACGCTCGGCGTGGTGCGGAAGAACGCCACCAAAGCGGAGGTGTGCGCGGCCATCCGGGCCGCGGCATCGGGTTCTACTGTGGCATCGATGGATTGGGCGGCCGCACTCGACTCCGACCCGCACTTCGTGGATCTCTCGCCGCGGCTCCGAGAAGTGTTGGAGCTCTACGCCTCCGGCGGTTCGGGTGCGCACGTCGCCCGGGTCACCGGCCTCGCGCCCGATACGGTCAACGAGTACATCGAACGCATCCGCGCCAAGTACCGCGAGGTGCATCGAGACGCCCCCACCAAGACCGACCTGTACAAGCGGGCTGTCGAAGACGGCTGGCTGCCCATGCCGCGGCGGGACTCGGGCGACTAGCGAACAGCGACGGTGTCCCCAAAATCTGGGGCTTTCCGGAAGTGTCGCTCACTGGGATCGTTCGGGTTGTGGCGCTTGGCGTCTCGGGCCTTCGGGCTCTCCTCGACGAGAAGGATGGGCGATGACCAGGGCAAGAGGGAACGGGTCTGCGCAGAGGGTGCGGGCGGCCGCGGCCGGTGTGGGGATCGGGGCGGTGCTGTTCTGGGGTGGCCAGGCCGCGCTGGCCCCGGCGGCGGCATGGGCCGAGCCCGCGGGATCATCGGGCTCAGCAGGTTCGTCGGGCTCGGCGGTGGGTGCGGACGGATCTGCCTCCGAAAGCGGGTCCGGTAGTGACACCGACCCGGCTCCGGCCGTCGGAGGCGAACAGTCCGGCACATCCGAACAGTCCCACACTTCCGGCGACGGGGTTGCGCCCGACACCGCACCCGAGGCATCTCCACAGCCGGAATCCCCGGATGCCACGCAAGTCGACACGACACCCGCGGACTCCTCGCCGCCGGTGGCTTCCATGCCACCAGCCGAACCGTCTCCGGTCACCGCGCCCCGGCAGCCCGAAGCAGGTTTGCCGAATCTGCCTCCGGTGCTCGGCAATTCGTCCCCGAGCGCCTCGCCCGCGCCGGTGGAGGTACCCACTCCCGCGCCCACCACGGCCCACGTTGCCGCGACTCACCCCGACACCGAGACGTCGACCGGGCTCGACGCGCCAACGGTGCAGAAGCCAACGGTGCAGAACGAGCCTCAGCAGGTCTCCGCCATCGGGTATGCCACCACCGAGATCGCTCAGCAGGGGATCGTGGTGGGCTCATCGCCGGCACCGACGACCACCCACCATGGCGTACCGGTGGTGAATGCGCCGACGAAGTTCGTTGCGACGGTGCTGAGTGTCTTGGGATTCAATCCGTTCGCCTCGCAGGATCCGAGTGCGCCGGCTCCGGCTCCCGCGCTGGTGTTCGCTTGGGCGGCATGGCAACAGGTCAATCGGCGCTTCTTCAATTCCTATCCTGAGCTCTCGCCGTCGACCCAGGTGGTCGACACCTCCACCGGTGTGGTGGCCGGTTCGCTCGGCGCCACCGACCCCGATGGCGATGTGCTGACCTACACCGTGGTGACCCAGCCCGACACGGCACTGTGGTGATCAACCCGGACGGCACCTACATCTATACGCCCGACCCCGCGTACGCGCACTCGCTCACCGACCCCGCGAGCACGGCGGCCACGACCGACTCGTTCACCGTCACCGTGTCCGACGATTCGCCCTCCAACGCCCCGCACTGGCATCTGCTCTCGGCCACGTGCGCGTCGGGACAGAGTGCCTCGCTCACCGTGCCGATCACCCCGGAGAATCAGTCACCAACACTCACCGTCACCTCGACCACACTTCCCACCACCACCGTCCAGCTCACCCCGGGCAGCTCCCCCAACGGCGTCACGATCAGTGCGGACGGCAAGTACGCCTTCGTGGGTGAGACCAGCGGGGACAAGGTGGTCATCATCGACGCCGATCCCACCAGCCCGACCTACAACCAGGTTGTCGCGGAGGTACCGGTCCAGGCCGCGACCGGGGCGGTGGCCACCCCCGACGGCAAGACCCTCTACGCGGCGAGTTGGAGCGCGGCCAACACGGTGAGTGTGATCGACCTCGATCCCGCGAGCCCCACCGCGGGCACCGTCGTCGCGGCCATCCCGATCGACGACGAACCGCAAGACCTGGCGATCAGTCCCGACGGCACCACTCTGTACGTCACCACCGACACCGGCGTCCGGGCCATCGACGTCACCGACGGCTCCACCCAGGGGACGGTCATCGCGAACTACCTGCCGGATCGCAGATTCGCGGGGGCGGCAGTGAGTCCGGACAACACCAGGCTCTACCTCACCGGTGGAAGCGAGGTGTCGGTGATCGACATCGACCCGGACAGCAGCACCTACCAACAGGTGATCGCCACGATCCCCGCACCGGCGGCCACCGGGGCGGCGGTCAGCTCCGACGGCACGATCCTCTATGTCAGCGAACAGAACGCCAAGACCGTCGTCGCGATCGACGTCGATCCGCAGAGTCCTACGTACAACCAGGTGATCGCCACCTACCCGCTCGACGCGAAACCCTACGACGTCGCGCTCACGCCCGACGGCACCCGCTTCTACACCGTCAATTCCGGCGACACCGTGACGGTCACCCCGACGGGCGTGCTGGCCGGAACCGCCGCCGGCTCCGACGCCGACGGAGACCCCCTGACGTATGCGATCACCGGTGGGCCGACGCACGGCACCGCGACCATCGACCCGGCCACCGGCGCGTGGACGTACACTCCCGACACGGTGGGATCGGTGGTCGGCGACAGCTTCGTCGTCTCCGTCGACGACGGGCATGGCGGCGTCACCTCACAGACGGTCACCACCAACGCGGCGCCCACGATCACTGCCACACCCACGCAACAGGGCGCCGCCACGGTGTACACGGTGCACACCTCCGACGCCGACGCGGACACGGTAACGGTGGTCGCAAGCACTCCGGCCCACGGCACCGTCGTCGACAACCACGACGGAATCTGGACGTACACAACGGATTCCGTCTACGCGCACCAACTCACCACACCGGGCTCTGACAGTGTGACCTTCACCGCGGCCGACAACCGTGGGGGCACCACGTCGACAACGGTCACCCCGACGATCAATCCCGTCAACCAGGCGCCGACGATCGGCTCGTCGACCTCGACGAGCAGCGTGGTGAGTGCGTCGACCACCGTGGCGGCCGGGAAGTACCCCTTCGGTGTTGAGGCTCTCAGCCCGAATGGCGCCACGATCGCGGTAGTCGACTTCAACAGCAACCAGGTGAGGATCATCGACGTGCGGACAGGGTCGTCGTCCTCAGTCCCGGTGGGAACGGCTCCGGCGTTCATCGCGGTCAGCCCCGACGGTGCCCAGGCCTATGTCACCAACGCCAGCACCGTGTCGGTGATCGACACGGCCACCGGCACCGCCATCGGTGCCAAGATTCCGGCGGGGAGCAACCTCTGGGGCGTCGAGGTGAGTCCCGATGGGAAGTACGTCTATGTTGCCGGGGAGAATTCCAACACGGTGTCGGTGATCGATGCCGCGTCGGCGCACGTCATCGCGTCGGTCCCGGTGGCAAGTCCCTACGGTGTTGCCGTCGCGCCGGACGGTTCACGCGTCTATATATCGAGCCCATCTGCGGGTACGGTCACTGTGATCGATGCCGCGACCAACACCGTCGAACAGACCATCTCGGTCGGCGGGTTTCCGCAGGGTGTGGCGGTCTCGCCGGACGGGAATGTCCTCTACGTCGCCAATTCCCAGTCCCAGTCGGTGTCGGTTGTTTCGCTCGATCCGGATGATCCGGCTACGTATCGCACTGTGACCGCGACGATCCCGGTCAGCGGTTCGCCGCTACAACTCGCGGTAAGCCCAGATGGGAAGAGGCTCTACACGACGGCGGGTAACACAGTGGCGGTCATCGACACCGAAACTCATGAGAACCTCGGGCAGATCAGCGTCGGTACCAACCCTATGGGGATTGCGCTGAGCCCCGACGGCACCACCCTGTACGTCGCCAACTCCGGCGATAACACCGCCACCGTCGTCCCGATCGGCGTGACCGGCACCGTCACCGCGACCGACGCCGACGCCGACCCAGTCACCTACGCCGTGACCACCGAGCCGACCTCGGGCATCGTCACTCTCGACCCGGCCACCGGAAAGTGGCTGTACACCAGCGACACTCCGGGCACTTTCGCCGCCGACAGCTTTGTGGTGACGGCGTCGGACGATCATGGACTGTCCACCTCGACAACGGTGACCATCCCGTCGACGGGTGCGGTGAACACCTGATCCCCGCCGTCATTCGACTGCCCGACGAACGTAACCGGCGGCGACTGCGGCTCGAATAGTCCGGTGTGAGGGTGCGGCACACGGCCGCCCCGCGAAAACCGGGAGACACCATGCGGCGACTCGTCACCCAACCGCGCACGACGCAACATCGCGTCGCCGCGTTCGCTCTGGCCGCCGCAGCCTGCACGCTCGGTCTGACCGCATGCAACGCCGACACCACGTCGGCGGCACCGAGTACGACCACCCAGACCACCTCGGTGGTCACCGTGACCACCACCGTCGCCGCACCCGCACCCGGGGTAGGGGAAGGTGACACCGGTTCGCCCACAACCGGTTCCGATGCCGGCGGGTCGGGAGGGCAGGGCGGCGGAACCACGGTCCACACCGGCGGACAGACCACCGCTCCCCCTGTTACGCCCGGAAAGGATGTGAACGCATCGGCGTTCGTCGGCGAGTGGCTACGACACGCCAGCCACCTCGATATCAACGGCGACCGCACCGGCGAACTGGCGATCGGTTCCGGCGCCGTGGACGTGGAGACGTGGTCGCTCACCTGGGTGCCGCTGGGGCGCGGGATCGTGCTGACGATGGGGAATCAGATCTCGAAAACCGGTGCGGGCGTAGGCGACATCACTTCGGGTCAGACGGTGACCGCCCATCTGTCGACCGGCGCCCACGACGGCGCCACCCTGGTGACCAACGGCCTCGGCGATACCGGCGGGCCGCTCACCTGGTGCAGCGAAGCATCGGCGGGCACACCGGAATGTGGTGCATGAGAAGCGCGGGAGGCGGATACTCGGGTGCATGGGTAAGGCTCTGGCCGCTGCGTGCGTAAGCGTCGCCGTCCTGGCCGGAATCGTTACCGGCCCTGGGCAGGCGGACGCGAAGGTGGCTGCCGGAACCTACCGGTGGTGCAACATCACGGAGAACCACGTCAGAATGCCGGTGCGAATGTGCCACGTCGTCACCGTTCGCAACGGTCGCGTGTACCTCACCCGCGACATGTCCAGCCGGATCACGTCGACGCCCACCGGTGGTTATTCGGATTGGCCGGGGGTCAGGTGCGTCGTCCGTCGGACGTACTTCGGTTATCGCGGAACGTGTTTCAGCAGCGTGCCGCGGATGTCGGACACGTTCGTCATGACCAGGATTGCGGGCTGAACCCGCTCGATCCGCCTACAGCCAGTCGCGATGCCGGAAGTTCACGTAGAGCGCAGTCACGATCACGACGATGAGCACCGAGCTCACCACGAACCCCGACCACTGCGAGAAGCCGGGGTAGGGCACGTTCTGCCCGTAGAAGCCGGTGATCGCAGTGGGCACGGCGATGATCGCCGCCCATGCGGTGAGCTTCTTCATCACCGTGTTCAGCCGTGCGTCGGCCAGCGAGAGGTTCGTCTCGAACACCGTCGACACCATGTCGCGCAACGATTCCGTCCACTCGGCCGCCCGCAACGTGTGGTCGTAGAGGTCGGCATAGTGCGGATCGAGTTCCGAGTTCGCATGTTCTCGTGCGCGATGCCGTTCGATGGTGGCCAGCACCTCCCGCATCGGCAGGATGACGCGCCGCAGCACGACGAGGTCCTTACGCAGATCGTAGGTCCTCATCTGTAGTGCGCGGTTGGGGATCCTCTCGTCGAACAGCATCTCCTCGAGGCCCTCGATCTGATCGTCGAGACGCTGCACGGCGTCGAAATGACCGTCGACCACCACGTCGAGCAACCCGTACAGCAGCGCGCTGGGGCCGAGTCTCGCCGCATCGATCTCCTCCCAGCGATCGACCACCGCATCCATGTCGAATCCCGGCCGCAGTCGCACGGTGATGAACGCGTTGCCCTTCATGAAAATCGAGATCCTGTGTAGTGAGAAGGATTTCGATTTTCGGTCGCGCGCGATCGGGCCGGCGACCACCGGCGGTGGTGCGTCATCGTGGTCGCCCTGCTGCTCGGTGAGCGGGTGGTCGACGTCGCCGACGCGGTCCACGGCATAGACCATGACGAACACATGGTGCGCGTAGGTGACCGCCTTCACGCGCTCTGCTGCCGCAATCGTGTCTTCGATGGCAAACGGGTCGAGGTCGAGTTCGTCGGCCAGATCGTTGAGGGTCGGGTGCGAGGGGCAGTCGAGATCGGCCCAGACCAGTGTGTCCGGTTCGTCGATGAGGTCGGAGATCGATGCCAGATCGAATCCGTCGACCTTCTCTCCGTGACGCCAGATCTGACCTCGCACGTGCTCGGCTCCCATGGCGCCATCGTGCCACGCACGCGCAGGCCTCGGGCGTGACCGGATCGGGCGACCTGCCATGATCGGCGCATGGCCCAGCGCATCGCCTCACTCACCGGTGTCCGGGCGATTGCCGCACTCGCCGTCTGCTTCACCCACGCCGCGTTCTGGACCGGGCATTACACCGACGACTACCTCGGACGCCTCTCCGCCAGGTTCGAGGTGGGCGTCACCGTCTTCTTCGTGCTTTCCGGCTACCTGCTGTTCACGCCATGGGTGCGCGCGGTGCGCGCCCACACGCCCACACCCGACACGGGTCGCTACCTGTGGCATCGCGCCCGCCGCATCCTGCCGGCGTACTGGGTCACCGTGATCGCGGTCTACCTGCTCTACGCGGTCTACCTGCCGGGCGGTGAGGCGCCGCAGACCGGTACCGGCTGGTCGGGATTCTGGCGCAACATGACGCTCACCCAGGTCTACGGGCTCGGACACCTGCATTCGGGGCTGACCCAGATGTGGAGCCTGGCCGCCGAAGTGGTGTTCTACCTGCTGCTACCGATTCTCGGCTGGCTGCTGATCGTCGTGATCTGCCGCCGCCGCTGGCGCCCCGACCTGCTGATCGGGGGGCTGGTGGCGGTGGCGATGATCAGCCCGGTGTGGGCAGTGGTGGTGGCCGGCAGCGAGGGGGTCAATCCCACGGCACGACTGTGGGCGCCGGCGTTTCTGAGCTGGTTCGTCGTTGGGATGGCGCTCGCGGTGATCGCTCCGCTGGTCAGGGCCTGGCGCACGTGGACGTGGCTCGCCGCGGCGGGGATCGCGTTTCTGGTGTCCGGGTCGGCGATCGCGGGGGAACCCACCATCACGCCGACCACCGCGTCGGCGACGATCGTCAAGCACGTGCTCTATCTGGTGGTGGCCATCGGACTGGTGGGGCCGCTCACCGCCGCCGACCAATCCAGCGGCTGGGCCCGCCTCTGCGGCAGCCGCACCGTCGAGTGGCTCGGCGAGATCTCCTACGAGTTCTTTCTCGTACATGTGATCGTGCTCGAAGTGGTGATGGATCTATTGGGGTGGCGGGTCTTCACCGGCAACATCGTGGTCGCGTTCGTGCTCACCACCCTGGTCAGCGTGCCGATCGCCTGGGCGTTGCACCGTGCCACCAGGCCGTTGTGGGCGGCCCGAACCCCGAAACTGCTCGAACAGCGCAGGTAGAGTGGATATACGGGTGAGTGATCGCAGTTCACCCACTCTTTCCATACCCACCGGCGCAACCGAAGCCGGTCGAGTCGAGAGCAACGTGATGGCCCAGAGCAGTATCCCGGACCCCGGTGCCGGTCGGCCCGTGCCACATCGGAATGTGACGGCCGCCGACATCCGCGCGTGGTGCGACCGCTCGTGTGTGCCCGGCGATCGCGGCGAGCTGTCGGATATGAGCGCGTTGCTGGTGGCGTCGGGCTACCTGACTCCGGGCGGCCGGGCGATCCTGGTGCGGCGCATCTCCACCGGCCTTCCCGTCCCCGACCTGCCTGGCGGATTCTCCGAGCTGCGTCGCCTGCAGCGGACGATCATGCAACTCGAACACCAACTCGACGGTTCGATGGTGCCCGGCGTGGTGGCGGCCGTGATGCGAAACCGGCTCAACGGACTGGTGCGACGCCGCGAGGAGGCACGCAAGGCGGTCGTGACCGCCAAGGGTGTGTTCGCCGGCAGCACCCGGGCGATCCGCCGGGAACGCCGCGAGAACGTCTACCTCGAGATCAACGAGCGTGAGCGACTGTTCGCCGGACTGCTGTGCACGCCCACACCCAACGTCAACACGGCACACCCGGTGCGACGTGCCGGCAACGTCGCCGTCGAACGGATCGCGGGCGTGGTGGGCCAGGTCGCGAGCAGATCCGGCTATCCGCAGGCGGAACAGTGGGCCGCGCAATTCGCCAACAACTCCGCGGCCGACGGACCCGTGGGCAGCCCCGGCTCGTCGTACTTCGTGGACGGCTACGAGACGCTGCTGTTCGTGGCGGCCCACTACTACGACCGCATCGTGATCAACCCGGCCTGGCGTTCGGATCACTTCGAGGTGCAGCGCACCCAGGTGAATCTGCACGCCGAACTCGCCGAGATCGCCGCGGACGTGATCGCACTGCGCGCGGTCCGGATCGACCTGGACCGTGCCAAACGCAACGGCGGATTCGACCGGGCGTTCGCCGAACAGATCGACCAGCGGGAAACCGTGCTGCGCCCGGTGTGGACCGAACTGATCGACCGGGTCCAAGCGCTCGCCGAGGTTGCCCACGTCGTCGAATCCGCTGCGGTGGAACTGCAGATCCTGGCCGAGTACAACAAGGCCGCCACCATCGACGACCGTATCGATGCGCTCATCGCGCGTTCGGGCGACCGGGAGATCTCGGTGGACAACGCCAAGCGGCTCACCGAACAAGTGCGCAGCGGCGAGGAGCAACTGCGGATCTACCGCGATGTGCTGCAGGGAAACATCGCACGCATCTCGCCGGCGGTCCCACGCGAACTGCCCGCGCGGTACGAACCGTCCTGAGGGGCGTCAGCGGTCGCGTGCCGGATCGGCGTTACCTGTCAGCGCGACCATGACCTCAAGTAGTCCTTCTCGGTCGGGGTGAGACGACGCAGACTGTGGGCCTCGATGTCGACCACGGCCATCTGCGTGCTCGCCACGCACGCCGCCCGCTGCGCATCGGGTGCCTCACGGCCCCGGATCTCGTAGCCGATGGTGAAATCAACCGACCGAAAACCCTTGATCCACATGCCGATTCGCAGTGGGGAGTCGTCGTGGCGTAGCTGGCTCTGGTACCGGATGTCGACGTGCACGATCATCGCGCTCTTGATCAGCGGAACGTACTCGTCACCCGCGGTGAGCAGCCACTGGATGCGGGCTTCCTCCATGAGGGTGACCATCCGCGCGTGGTTGATGTGACCAAACGCATCCATGTCCGACCAGCGCACCGGAATCTGCGCGGTAAAGGCGAACTCACCGGCGCCGAGGCCGCCGCCACCTGCGGGTATCGCAGACCCACCAGAATCATTCGACGTCGTCACGGATCTCAACTCTATGTCGATCCGGTGCGGACGGAACTCGCGGGTTTGACGCGTCGTTCACGGTCAGTACGCTGGGCGGCGTACCCAACCCTGTTACGTGTGGGGCTGGTGTGACTATCGGAAGAGGTTCCCATGGTGAGGCGCGTGTTGGCGGCGGTCGCGTTGACCTGTGCCGCGCTCGCCGCTGCGCCCGGCCTCGCGCAGGCCGCGCCGAAGCCGCAGCCGGTTGCCAAGATCGCCAAGATGCAGACGCTGAGCCCCCTGCGCACCGACATCTGGGTGTATTCGCCGTCGATGAAGACCCGTATCAAGCTGTCGGTGCTCACCCCGGCGTATGCGTCCGGGCCGCGCCCCACCGTCTACATGCTCGACGGGGCCGGTGCCGACGGGGATGTCAGCGACTGGATCACCAAGGGCCATGCGGGCCGGTTCTTCGCCGGCCAGAACGTGAACGTGGTGCTGCCCACCGGCGGAAAAGGCAGTTTCTACACCGACTGGCAGAAGGTCGACCCCAAGGTCGGCAAGCCGATGTGGGACACCTTTCTCGCCAAGGAGCTACCGCCGGTCATCGACAAGCAGTTCCACGGCACCGGCCGTAACGCGGTGATCGGTCTGTCGATGGGTGGGCAGGCGGCGTTTGCGCTCACCGTGCGTCATCCGTCCCTCTATCGCGGTCTGGCGTCGCTGTCGGGTTGCCCGCCGGTGTCGGGTCCGGCCAATGAGGCGTATGTGCGGACCACCGTCGGCCGCGACGGTGGCAACGCCACCAACATGTGGGGACCATTCGGTTCGGCCGGCTGGAACGCGCACGATCCGGCGCAGCATCTCGATGCGCTCCGCGGCAAAGACATCTTCATGTCCGCGGGCTCGGGTGCCATCGGCCCGCTGGACCTGCAACGCAAGATCGGCCCCGATGAGGGTCCGCCGGAAGCGGTCACCGCCTCGTCCTCGGCGCTCGAACTCGGCGCCTACCGCTGCTCGCTGGAGTTCGCGGTGACCTTGCGTTCCAACAACATTCGCTACACCGATGGCTTCCGCCTGATCGGAACGCACACCTGGGCGTACTGGGAGCAGGACCTACCCGCCGCGTGGCGCACGGTCTCCCGGAGTCTGTACTACTGACTTCCCGTCGAGCGTGCCCGGATCTCTGTCGAGCGTGCCCACATCCGCGTCGAGCGTGCCCACATCCGCGTTGAGCGTGCCCACATCCGCGTCGAGCGTGCCCGGATCTCTGTCGAGCGTGCCCGGATCGGTGGTTTCGACAAGCTCAACCAGCGGGCGGAGGAGTCGAGCGTGCCCGGGTCGGTGGTTTCGACAAGCTCAACCAGCGGGCGGAGGAGTCGAGCGTGCCCGGATCCGCGTTGAGCGTGCCCGGATCGGTGGTTTCGACAGGCTCAACCAGCGGGCGGTGTGCCCGGGTCGATGGTTTCGACAAGCTCAACCGGCGGGCGGTGGTTTCGACAGGCTCAACCGGCGGGTGGTGGTTTCGACAGGCTCAACCGGCGGGCGGTGGTTTCGACGAGCTCAACCAGCGGTCGGTGGTTTCGTCAGGCTCAACCTGCGGGCGGTGGTTTCGACAAGCTCAACCAGCGGGCGGTGGGGTTGGGCATGCTTGCTTAGTGCCGCGAGGCCCAGTCCTCGGCGAAGGCCAGGAACACGTCGTTCTCGCCGATGTCGGTCACGGTCACGCGCACACCGTCGCCGGCGAAGGGGCGGATGACCACACCCGCTTCGATCGACGCGGCCGCGAAATCGAGTGTCTTCTCGCCAAGGTCGATCCACACGAAGTTGGCCTGCGAGTCGGGCACCCGGTAGCCCGCGGCGCGCAGTCGCTCGGTGACCCGGGTGCGCTCGGAAACCACGTCCTCGGTACGGGTCAGCAGTTCGTCGCCGGCCCGCAGGCAGGCCACCGCGGCGGCCTGAGCCACCGAGTTCACCGAGAACGGCACATGCGCTTTGCCGAGCGCGACGATGACCGCGGGATCGGCGACCGCATATCCCACGCGGAGCCCGGCCAGTCCATACGCCTTGGAAAAGGTGCGCAGGACAACGAGATTCGGAAACTCCACACGCAGCTGAATCGCGTCATAGCGTTGCGACGACGTGGGCCGCATGTACTCGTAATACGCCTCATCGAGGGCGACGACGATGTCGTCGGGCACGCGTTGCAGGAAAGCGCGCAAATCGTCGGCGTCCACGACGGTGCCGGTGGGGTTGTTGGGGTTGCAGACGAAGATCAGTCGGGTGTGCTCGGTGATCGCGTCGGCCATCGCGGCGAGGTCGTAGGTGAGGTCGCCGGTGAGCGGAACCTGGACGGGTGTGGCACCCACCAACCGCGTTGCCAACGGATAGGTTTCGAAGGAGCGCCACCCGAACAGCACTTCGTCGCCGGGGCCGCTGGTGATCATGATCAGGTTCTGACACAAGCTCACCGAACCGCATCCCACCTGCACTTCGGCTTCGGTGACCCCGAGGTGCTTGGCCAGCGCGGCGGTGAGCTCGACCATCCCGTTGTCGGGGTAGCGGTTGACGTCGGCTGCCGCGTCGGCGATCGCGGCACGCACGCTGGGCAGCGGGCCGAAGGTGACTTCGTTACTGGCCAGCTTGATCGCACCGGGAAACGTCTTGCCGGGCACGTAGGCGGGCAGGTCGTCGAGGTCGGGACGGATGCGCAGGCTCACCCGTCAAATGTAGGCGTGCGCGCGCAGAGGCTCAAAAGTGATCCGGTGAGGGGGCGGCTCACCGGGTCGGCCGGGCATCGGGAGCGCGCGACAAGGCGGTTTGCTTCGGGCCGCCGACGGTGTGTAACCTAACGCTTCGGCAGTTCGAAAGGACTCCGCCAAGGAGGCGTGCCAGAGCGGCCGAATGGGACTCACTGCTAATGAGTTGTCTCGCTAAAACGGGACCGGAGGTTCAAATCCTCTCGCCTCCGCCACCGCGGTCACGCTGAGCGCGGACAACTGAACAACGCTACGCGCCCGTAGCTCAACGGATAGAGCATCTGACTACGGATCAGAAGGTTTGGGGTTCGAATCCCTACGGGCGCACCATGAGAACCCGGACACACAGTGTTCGGGTTCTTTATTTCGGCCAGTCCCGTACCGCTGGTCGTCGGTGGTGATCACGCAGGAGTCGCGCAGCGTCGCGACCGAGGGCTATGGGCACGGTCGACTGGCGGTTGGGCACGCTCGACGGGATTGTGGGCACGGTCGACAGAGATCTGGGCACGGTCGACAGAGATCTGGGCACGGTCGACGGGATTGTGGGCACGGTCGACGGGATTGTGGGCACGCTCGACGGGATTGTGGGCACGCTCAACCGAGGAAGCGGGCGGCGTGTTCGGTCAGGTCCAGCAGCGGCTGCGGGAAGATGCCGAGCACGATGGTCACCAGGGTGCACACCGCGATCGACGAGGTGGTCAGCGCGCTCGGGGTCACCACGTGCGGCGCGTCGACGGGTACGTCGGCGAAGAACATCGCGACGATGATCCGCACGTAGAAGTAGGCGGCGATCGCGCTGCTCAGCACGCCGATCACCACCAACACCCCGGCGCCGCCACCGGCTGCCGCGGCGAAGACATCGAACTTGGCGATGAACCCGCTGGTCAGCGGGATACCGGCGAAGGCGAGCAAGAACATCGAGAACATCGCACCCACGAGCGGATACCGTTTGCCCAGCCCGGCCCACTGCGTGATGTCGGTGGCCTCCCGGCCCGACAGATGCGGACCCGACGGCCGATCTGGTTCACGCACCACGGCCACCGTCGCGAAGGCACCGAAGGTCGAGAAGGCGTACGCCGCGAGGTAGAAGAGGGTCGCGGCCAGGCCGGCGGTGTCGAAGGCGATCACGCCGAGCAGGATGAATCCAGCGTGCGTGATCGACGAGTAGGCGAGCATCCGTTTGATGTCGCTCTGGGTGACCGCCAGCAACGCGCCGACCACCATCGTCAGGCTCGCCACCACCCACAGCACCGGCTCCCAGTCCGACTGCAGCGCGCCGAAGCCGACGTAGAACACGCGCAACAGCGCGCCGAACGCGGCGACCTTGGTGGCGGCCGCCATGAACGCGGTCACCGGGGTGGGTGCCCCCTGGTACACGTCGGGAATCCACGAGTGAAACGGCACCGCCCCGACCTTGAACAGCAGCCCCACCGCCAGCAACCCGAGCGACACCACTCCCAGGGTGGTGTCGGCGCAGGGAGCGGCGAGGGCGCGCCCGATCTCCGACAGCCGCAGCGATCCGGTGGCCCCGTACGCAAAGGACGCCCCGAACAGGAAGAAGCCCGAGGAGAACGCTCCCAGCAGGAAGTACTTGAGGGAGGCCTCCTGCGAGATCAGCCGACGCCGCCGCGCCAGCCCGCACAGCAGATACAGCGGCAGCGAGAACACTTCGAGGGCGACGAACATCGTCAACAGATCACCGCACGCACCGAACAGCATCATGCCGCCGACCGCCAGCAGCGTCAGCGGGAACACCGCCGTGGTCACCGCACCCGCCCGGGTGACCTCGAACTCGGCGTCGGTGTTGGGTACCGCCGCCCCGGACGGCGTGAACATGTCCGCGCGCACCGAGCCGAGGGCGGTCGCGGCGGCGGCGCCCGGCCCGTCGCTGAACCGCCGCGGCGAAGCCGACGTGGGGGGCACCACCCGTTCGAGCCGTCTCTCACCCATGAACGCCACCGAGGGAACCGCGATCAGCAGGATCAGTCCCTGCAGGAACAGCGCGGGCCGGTCCATCACCACCGCCCCCGACATCACCGTCTCACCCAGCCCGCCATCGCGTGTGTGGGCCACCGTCACCACCACCAGCGCCGCGAACGCGGCCACCAGGCCGCCCAGCGACAGCACGAGCTGACTCACGTAGCGCCGACCGCGCGGCACAAACGCCTCCACCAGCACGCCGAGCACCGCGCACCCGAAGACGATCAGCATCGGCGAGAGCACACCGTAGGCAATGCTGGGTGATGAGATCGCCGCCAGGACCTCGGTTCTCACTTGTGCCCTCCCTGCCCGGCCGCCGGTACAGCAGGCGCCGGATCGGTCTGATGAATGGTCGTCATCGTGTGTTCGACCGCGGGATCGATGCGGTCGAGCAGAGGCTTGGGGTAGATGCCGAACACCAGCAGCAGAGCGAGCAGCGGCGCCACCACCACAACCTCGCGGCCGTGCAGGTCGCGGACTTTCCGGGTGGCTGCCCCGGGCCCCTCGACGGCGCGCACCGGTCCGCCCATCATTCCGCGGACTGGTCCGCCCATTATTCGTTGGTAGGTCCACAGAATGTAGATCGCCGACAGCACCAGAGCACTCGACGCCACGACGGCGGCCACCGGATACCGCGTGAATGTGCCGACGAGGACGAGGAACTCGCTGATGAAGGGAGCCAGACCGGGCAGCGAGAGGGTGGCCAGGCCGGCGATCAAGAAGGTGCCCGACAGTACCGGCGCCACCTGCTGCACCCCGCCGTAATCGGCGATGAGCCGGCTACCACGCCGCGACACCAGGAATCCGGCGATGAGAAACAGTGCCGCCGTCGACAATCCGTGGTTCACCATGTACAGCGTCGACCCGGACTGGCCCTGTGTGGTGAGCGCGAAGATGCCGAGAATGATGAACCCGAAGTGGGATATCGACGTGTAGGCGATCAGCCGCATCACATCGGACTGGCCGATCGCGAGTACGGCTCCGTACACGATGCCGATCACCGCGAGCGCCGCGATGAGGGGTGCGAAATAGCGCGACGCATCGGGAAAGATCTGTAGGCAGTACCGCAGCATCGCGAAGGTGCCCACCTTGTCGACCACCGCCATCATCAGCACCGCACCGGCGGGGGTGGCGACCACGGCCGCGTCGGGCAGCCACGAATGGAACGGCCACAGTGGGGCTTTCACCGCAAACGCGAACATGAAGCCGAGGAACAGGATCGCGAGCAGGCCGGAACTCGCGTTCAACCGCCCCGAGGCGGCCGCGTCGACCACCACCCGCAGATCGAAGGTTCCGCCGCCGAGATCCGACCGCGCCGTCACGACGTACAACCCGATCACCGCGGCCAGCATGATCAGACCGCCGAACAAGTTGTACAGCAGGAACTTCACCGCCGCCCGCGACCGCGTGACACCGGTGGCGCCGGTACCGAATCCCCCGATCAGGAAGTACATGGGGATCAGCATCGCCTCGAAGAAGATGTAGAACAGCAGGATGTCGAGGGCGACGAAACTCATCAGCACCATCGCCTCCACCGCGAGCATCAACGCGATGTAGGTATGCGGGCCCTTCTGACGCCGACCGGCCGAATGATCCAGTGAGCCCGAATGATCGGCGTCGCGCCACCCCGCGACGATCAGCAGTGGCAGCAGTACCGTGGTCAGGACCACCAACACCAGGCCGATGCCGTCGAGTCCCAGCGTGTAGCCCGTGCCCAGCGACGGAATCCAGGGGTGGTCCTCGACGAACTGATACCGCGCACCGCCCGTGTCGAACCCCGCGGCCAGGCCGAGCGACAGCACCAGCGCGGCCACCGAGACGCTCAGTCCCAGCCACTTCGCGACGTCGGGCCGGGTGTTGGGAACGGCGAGCACCGCGACGGCGCCGGCGGTGGGCAACACCCACAGAATGGTCAGCCACGGGACGCTCATCGCACCGCCACCACCATCAGGGTCGCGAGGATCACCGTGGCCCCGGCGAACACCGACAACGCGTAGGAACGGACAACGCCGTTCTGCCAGTTACGTAATCGTTGCGACAGTGCGGTGATCGCCGCGCCGACACCGGTGGTCACACCGTCGACGCCGTCGTTCTCCACGGCGACGAGCGCGCGGGTCGCCCGCCGGCCGGGCCGCATCAGCACGTCCTCGTTGAACGCGTCCCCGTACAGGTCGCGGCGTGCTGCCACGGTCAGCGCCGTCACGTCATCGGGTGCCTGCGCGGGCACCGGTGCCGCCCCGTACTGCCGCCACGCGACGGCCACCCCGATCGCGACCACCGCGAGGATCGTCACGGTGACCACCCAGGTGGGTACCGCCAGTTCGTGATGGGTGTGTCCCACAACGGGTTCGAGCCAGTCGACCAGACTGTCACCCCACGCGAACGCGGCGCCCGCGGCCAGTGAGCCGATCGCCAGGATGATCATCGGCCACACCATCAACCCGGGCGACTCGTGCGGATGGGCGTCGGACCGCCATCGACGGTCACCGAAGAACGTCAGCAGCATCACCCGCGTCATGTAGAACGCGGTGATGCCAGCACCGAGTAGTGCGGCACCGCCGAGGAACCACGCACCCACACCGCCGGAGGCGAAGGCGGCCTCGATGATCGGGTCCTTGGAGAAGAACCCGGAGAACGGGGGGACTCCGATGATCGCCAGATACCCGAATCCGAAGGTGACGAACGTGATCGGCATGACGCTCCGCAGTCCGCCGAAGCGGCGCATGTCGGTCTCGTCGTTCATGCCGTGCATCACCGACCCGGCGCCCAGGAAGAGTCCGGCCTTGAAGAAGCCGTGCGTGAGCAGGTGCATGATCGCCAGCGCGTAGCCGGCGGGGCCTAGTCCGGTGGCGAGCACCATGTACCCGATCTGGCTCATGGTGGACGCGGCCAGCGCCTTCTTGATGTCGTCCTTGGCGCAGCCGATGATCGCACCGAACAGCAGGGTGACCGCACCCACCACGGTCACCGCGGCCCTGGCGTGGGGTGCGAGGTCGAAGATCGGCCCCGACCGGGCGATCAGGTAGACGCCCGCGGTGACCATCGTGGCGGCGTGAATCAGCGCCGACACCGGCGTCGGGCCCTCCATGGCGTCGCCGAGCCAGGCTTGCAGCGGGACCTGCGCCGATTTGCCGCATGCCGCCAGCAGCAGCATGAATCCCAGTGCGGTGAGCACGCTTTCACCGGCGCGGCCGGCGGCGCCGAACACCGCCTCGAAGGAGACGGCCCCGAAGGTCGCGAGCATGATCATCAGTGCGATGGCCAACCCGATGTCGCCGACACGGTTGATCACGAAGGCCTTCTTCGCGGCGGTCGCGGCCGCGGGCTTGTACTGCCAGAAACCGATCAGCAGATACGACGCGAGACCCACGCCCTCCCAGCCCAGATAGAGCACCAGATAGTTGTCGGCGAGCACCAGCACCAGCATCGCGGCCAGAAAGAGATTCAGATAGGCGAAGAATCGCCGACGATCCGGGTCGTCGGCCATGTACGCCACCGAATAGATGTGGATCAGTGATCCGACCCCGGTGATCAGCAACACGAACACCATCGACAACTGGTCGAGCCGAAGTCCGAAGTCCACCTGCAGCGATCCGACGGGCACCCAGGAGAACAGCGACTGGTGTACCGCTCGGTCGCCGACGTCGCGGCCGAGCATTCCGACGAACATGGCGAGTCCGAGAGCGAAGGCTCCCAGTGCCATCGCGCAGGCGAGCACATGACCCCACCGGTCGGTGCGGCGCGCGAGGATCAGGAGGATCGCCGCTCCCGCCAACGGCAGGAACGGCAACAGCCACAACAGATCCGCCGACCAATCGGTGCCCATCGGCCCTCCTCACCTCGTATGCCCGGCGACCTCAGCGTCGCAGCAGATCCGCGTCGTCGACCGAGGCCGAACGCCGCGCCCGGAAGATGGTCATGATGATCGCGAGGCCCACGACGACCTCGGCCGCGGCGACCACCATGGTGAAGAAGGCGATCACCTGCCCGTCGAACGAACCGTGCATGCGGGCAAAGGTCACGAATGAGAGGTTCGCGGCGTTGAGCATCAGCTCCACACACATGAACACGACGATGGCGTTGCGCCGCAACAGCACTCCCGACGCGCCGATCGCGAACAGCAGGGCCGACAGATACAGGTAGTTCTCCGGGTTCATCGCGATCCCTCCGGTCCCGACGACGCCCGGGTCCGCAGTATCGGGCTCACCGACGCGTCCGACGGCGTGCCGTCGGGCAGCAGGGCCGGAACGTCGACGGCGTTGTGCCGGGCGAACACACCCGGGTTGGGCAGCGGGGTCATATCGACGCCGGTGCGGAAACGCTCCTGCGACAGCTCACGCTGAGTTCGCCGTGGCCCGAACCGTTCCCGGTGGGTGAGCACCATGGCGCCGAGGGTGGCGGCGATGAGTAGTGCGCCGGTGAGTTCGAACGCCCACAGGTAGCGCACGAAGATCAGTTCGGCGAGCGCGGCGATGTCGGCGTTGCCACCACCGGCACTCGGGGCACCGGCGAACACCGCGAGCGACGCATTGGCGATCGCGGCGATGAGCAGCACACCGAACCCGAGGCCGAGCACCGCGGCCGCAATACGCTGTCCCCGTAGTGTTTCCACCAGTGAATCCGACGAGTCGACGCCGATGAACATCAGCACGAACAGGAACAGCATCATCACCGCCCCCGTGTACACCACCACCTGCACCACACCGAGGAACAGGGCGCCCTGCGCGACATAGAAGACGGCCAGCACGATCATGGTGGTGGCCAGGAAGATCGCCGAGTAGACGGCCTTGGTGGCGAAGACGACACCGAGGGCGCCGAGCACGGCCACCGCACCGAGCACCCAGAACTGCACTGCCTCACCGGTGGAGGTGCGGGTGAGTTCCGCCGCGGTAAGGACGGTGCTCATGAGTCCGGCTCCACCGCGGACCCGCTGGTGTTCGCGCGGGCGGTGACGTGGCCGTCGGAGGTGATCTCCCCGCGGTAGTAGTTCTCCTCGGTGGAGCCGGGAGCCATCTCGTGCGGCGCCGGGGTGACCCCGTCGTCGAGCGGTGCGAGAAGCTGGTCCTTCTCGTAGATCAGGTCGGCGCGGCGCTCGCCGGCGAGTTCGTACTCGTTGGTCATCGTCAACGCCCGGGTGGGACAGGCCTCGATGCACAGTCCGCACCCGATGCATCGCAGGTAGTTGATCTGGTACACGCGACCGTACCGTTCCCCCGGGGAGTACCGCTGCTCGTCGGTGTTGTCGGCGCCCTCGACGTAGATGGCGTCCGCCGGGCACGCCCAGGCGCACAGCTCGCAACCGATGCACTTCTCCAACCCGTCGGGATGGCGGTTGAGTTGGTGCCGACCGTGATAGCGCGGCGCGGTGGGCACCTTCTGCTCGGGATACGACTCGGTGATCGTCGGCGCGAACATGCCCGCGAACGTCACCTTGAGGCCGCGCAGCGGCTTGGCGCCGAGATTCTTTCGGAGTTCAGGCATCGGTGGTCTCCTTTGCCGTATCGGAGGCGGGCGGAACGGACGAGTTGCCGGTCGGGCGTCCGGGCAACTGCTGACCGGGCAGGGGAGGGACCGGGAAGCCACCTGCCATCGGGTCGAAGGCAACGGGCACCGACGGCGGCGCGGGCACCGGAGGCGGACGCATCAGCCGCCACACGGTGAAGGCGATGAGTGCGGTGAAGACGAGTCCCGCCGCCGCCGACACCAGCGACCGCGCGAGGTCGTCGGCATCCATCACCATCCGGATCAGCGCGACCACCATCACCCACGCCAGGGAGATCGGGATGAGCACTTTCCAGCCGAGATTCATGAACTGGTCGTAACGCAGCCGGGGCAGGCTGGTGCGCAACCAGATGAACACGAACAGGAACACCCACACCTTGAGCGTGAACCACAGCACGGGCCACCACCCGGAGTTCGCACCCGACCACAACGTCACCGGCCAGGGGGCCTGCCACCCGCCGAGGAACAAGGTGGTGGCCAGCGCCGACACCGTGACCATGTTGATGTACTCGGCGAGCATGAACATCGCGAACTTCAACGACGAGTACTCGGTGTGGAAGCCGCCGACCAGTTCGCCCTCGGCCTCCGGCAGATCGAAAGGCGCGCGGTTGGTCTCGCCGACCATCGACACCGCGTAGATGACGAACGACGGCAGCAACAGCAGCACATACCAATGGCGGTGCTGGGCGGCGACGATCTCCGACGTCGACATCGTCGCGGCGTTGAGGAACACCGCTGCGAAGGTCAGGCCCATCGCGATCTCGTAGGAGATCACCTGTGCGGTCGACCGCAGACCGCCCAGCAGTGGGTACGTCGAACCCGACGACCAGCCGGCGAGCACGATGCCGTACACACCGACCGAGGTGACCGCCAGCACGTAGAGCACGCCGACGGGAAGGTCGGTGAGCTGCAGCGGAGTTCGATGTCCGAAGACCGACACCATCGGACCGAAAGGGATCACCGCGAACGCCATGATCGCGGGCACCACCGCGATGACGGGAGCGGCCAGATAGATCAGCTTGTCGACGCTGACCGGGACGATGCCTTCCTTGAGTGCCAGTTTCACGCCATCGGCCAGGCTCTGCAGCATCCCGTGTGGACCCACCCGGTTCGGTCCGATGCGGGTTTGCATGCGGGCCATGATCTTTCGTTCGGCCAGAATGGCCACCAACGGATTGGCCACCAGGAAGCCGAAGACGGCGACCGCCTTGACGAGCACCAGCCAGAACGGATCGTGACCGAAGTCGGCGAGTGTCGGGTAGTTGTCGGGGGCCGCCCCGGCGGCCAGTGATACCGCGCTCATCGGGTCGCCTCCGGCGCTCGCCGTGCCGTCTCCGCAAGAGCGATCGCCACCACGTCACCCGGACCGGCGGCCAGCCGTGTGTTGACCGATGCGCCAGGTGAATTCATCGGCACCCACACCACGTCGTCGGGCATCTCGGTGATCGTCAGCGGTAGGTCGAGATGTCCGCGGTCGGTACTCACCCGGACCGTCGACCCGTCGATCGCACCGATCGACGTGGCGGTGGCGGCCGACAACCGCAGCACCGGTGTCCGGGCGGTGCCCGCAAGGTGGGGTTCGCCGTCCTGCAGGCGGCCGGCGTCGAGCAGCATCCGCCACCCCGCCAACCTCGCGAGTCCCGGCGAGCGTGACTCCGGCGTCGCGGCCGGACGACGGTGCTCGCCCGAGGTGCCACGTGCGCCGTCCCATACGCCGATGCGGTCGATGTCGGCGCGGATCGTGGCCACGTCGTCGCATCGCAGATCCACCCCGAGCTGGTGTGCCAGTGCGTGGAGCACCCGGTGTTCGGGCACCGTGCCGTGCTCGGTCAGCGCGGCCGCGAATGGCCGCGCCCGGCCCTCCCAGTCGACGAAGGTACCCGCACGTTCGGCCACCGCTGCCACCGGCAGTACCACGTCGGCGTGGTCGGTGACCTCGCTGCGCCGGATCTCCAGGCTCACCAGGAACCCCGTGGCGCACAGGGATTCGAGTGCGGCGGCAGGGTCGGGCAGGTCGGCGGGCTCCACCCCGGCCACCAGCAGCGCACCGAGCTCTCCGGAACGGGCGGCGTCGAGAATGGCTGCGGTGTCGCGACCCGGGTCGGTGGGCAGGTGCGCCGCATCCCACGCGGCTGCCAGCTGTGCGCGGGCGCGGTCGTCGCTCACCGGGCGCCCACCCGGAAGCAGATCCGGCGCCGCTCCGACCTCGAGCGCGCCGCGTTCCCCGGCGCGCCGCGGAATCCAGGCCAAGCGCGCACCCGTACGCGCCGCGAGCCCGACGGCGGCATCGAGCCCGCCGGGCACGGTGGCCAGGCGTTCGCCGACGATGATGACCGACCCCGGCGGGTCGACAGCAGCCGCCGCCTCGGCCGAATCCAGCACTGCCGCTTCATCACCCGGCACGGTTGGCAGCAGCCTGCCGTCGAGTTTGGCGACACCAGGACTGCGCCACGGTGCGATGCTGGTGACCCGCTGCCGTGCGGTGCGCACCGCGCGGCGCATCCGGAGGAACACCATCGGCGACTCCTCCTCGGGTTCGAAGGCCACCAACAACACTGCGGGTGCCGCCACCAGTTCGCGGTAGGTGACGTCGTCGTCGCGCGCCGCCACATGCCGTGCCAGGAAGGCGGCCTCTTCGGCGCTGTGGGCTCGACTGCGGAAGTCGATGTCGTTGGTTCCCAGTACTGTTCGAGCGAACCGCGAATACGCGTAGGCGTCCTCCGCGGGGAGTCGGCCCCCGGTCAGCACGCCGGTGCGCCCGCGGTGGGCAGCCAAGCCGCTTGCCGCAGCCCGCAGGGCGTGCGCCCACGACACCTCCGTCAGCTGCCCGTCGGCGCCGCGCACCATCGGCGCGGTCAGCCGGTCGGGTGCGGCGGTGTATGCGAAAGCCCAACGGCCCTTGTCACAGTTCCACTCCGCGTTGACCTCAGGGTCGTCGCCGGCCAATCGGCGGAGAACTGTGCCCCGACGATGATCGGTGCGCTGCGCGCAGCCGCCGGCGCAGTGCTCGCACACGCTCGGTGTCGACACGAGGTCGAACGGGCGGGCGCGGAACCGGTAGGCGGTGCCGGTCAGCGCGCCCACCGGGCAGATCTGCACCGTGTTGCCGGAGAAGTACGATTCGAACGGCTCGTCGGCGTAGATCGACACCTGTTGCAGCGCACCGCGATCCTGCAGGCTGATCAGCGGATCGCCGGCTACCTGGTCGGCGAATCGGGTGCACCGGGCGCACAGCACGCAGCGCTCGCGGTCGAGCAACACCTCCGACGACAGCGGCACCGGCTTGGTGAAGGTCCGCTTGACCCCGGTGAACCGCGACTCGCCGCGGCCGGCCGACATGGCCTGATTCTGTAGCGGACACTCACCGCCCTTGTCGCACACCGGGCAGTCGAGCGGGTGATTGATCAACAGCAGTTCCATCACACCGCGCTGTGCCTTCTCGGCGATCTCCGAACTGCGCTGGGTGTGGGCCACCATGCCGTCGGTCACCACCGTGGTACACGACGCGAGCGGTTTACGTTGGCCCTCCACCTCTACGAGGCACTGCCGGCACGCACCCACCGGATCGAGCAGCGGGTGGTCGCAGAACCGCGGGATGGAGATGCCGAGGGATTCCGCGGCGCGGATCAGCAAGGTGCCCAGCGGCACCGACACCTCGAGCCCGTCGATCGTCGCCGACACCATCTCCGGTGCCGCCGTGTCGGCGTCGTCGACGGCGGTCATCGCCCCTCCCGCGGAGCAAAGGCCGCGTACACGGTCGAGGCGTGCGGATCGAAGGGGCATCCGCCGTTCAGGTGGGCGAGGTATTCGTCACGGAAGTATTTGAGCGAGGACACGATCGGGCTGCCCGCACCGTCACCGAGGGCGCAGAACGATTTGCCGACGATGCTGTTGGTGACGTCGGCCAGCGTGTCGAGGTCGGCGGCGTCGGCGGCGCCGGACTCGAAGCCGCGCAACAACTGGACCAGCCAGTAGGTGCCCTCGCGGCAGGGCGTGCACTTGCCGCACGACTCGTGTGCGTAGAACTCGGTCCACCGCAGCACCGCGCGCACCACGCAGGTGGTGTCGTCGAAGATCTGCAGCGCCTTGGTGCCGAGCATCGATCCCGCCTCGCCGACGCCCTCGTAATCCAGTGGCACATCGAGGTGGTCGGCGGTGAACATCGGTGTCGACGACCCGCCCGGGGTCCAGAACTTGAGCCGATGCCCGGCCCGCACGCCGCCGGCGCGGTCGAGCAGTTCGGCCAGCGTGGTGCCGAGCGGGGCCTCGTACTGACCGGGACGCGTCACGTGACCCGACAGCGAGTACAGCGTGAAACCGGGTGACTTCTCGGTGCCCATCGCCCGGAACCAGTCGACCCCGTTGCGGATGATAGGTGGCACACTCGCGATGGATTCGACGTTGTTGACCACCGTGGGACTCGCGTACAGGCCGGCGACCGCGGGGAACGGCGGACGCAGGCGGGGCTGTCCGCGTCGTCCCTCCAGCGAATCGAGGAGCGCGGTCTCCTCGCCGCAGATGTAGGCGCCTGCACCGGCGTGGACCACCAACTCCACGTCGACACCCGAGCCGAGGATGTCACGCCCCAGATAGCCTGCGGCATAAGCCTCGTCGACTGCGGAGCGCAGCCGCCGGATCACCGACGCCACCTCGCCGCGCACGTAGATGAACGCGTGCCGCGCGCGGATGGCGTATGCGGCGATGATCGCGCCTTCGATCAGGGCGTGCGGGGTGGCCAGCATCAGCGGCATGTCCTTGCAGGTGCCGGGTTCGGACTCGTCGGCGTTGACCACCAGATAGTGCGGGGGCACAGAGGAATCGGTGCCCTCAGCGGTCCGGTCGGGTTGCGGGATGAACGACCACTTCAGGCCGACCGGGAATCCGGCCCCACCGCGACCTCGCAGGCCCGACGCCTTGATGGTATCGATCACGTCGTCGGGCTCTCGCTGCAGCGCCGTGCGCAGCGCGGTGTACCCGTGGTGCGACTCGTAATTCTGGATTCGCCATGACTCGGGCTCATCCCAGTAGCGGCTCAGTACCGGGGTCTCGGCCGGCTCCACGTCGCCGGGCAGCATTGCGGTCACGGTCGCGGGCCCTGTTCGGGCAGCCCGGCCAGCAGGCGTGCGGTCTGCCGGAACGAGCACACCCGGCCGGTCCCTCGGTCGGGTGTCGCGGCGACCCCGGCGCGCAGATCCTCGACGAGTTCGATTGTGCCCGAGGGAGTCTGCGCGTCGAAGAACTCCCAGTTGACCATCACCACGGGCGCGTGGTCGCATGCGGCGTTGCATTCGACGTGCTCCAGTGTGATCCGGCCGTCGGCGGTGGTCTCGCCCGGTGCGATACCGAGGTGCTCGCGCAGCGCGGCGAGGATCTCGTCACCGCCGAGCACCGCACACAGCGTGTTGGTGCACACGCCCACCAGGTACTCGCCGGTGGGGCTGCGGCGGTACATCGAGTAGAAGGTGGCCACCGCGGCCACCTCGGCGGCACTCAGATTTAGTTGTGCGGCACAGAAACCCACCCCGGCGCGGGTGATGTAGCCGTCGTGGGATTGGACGAGGTGCAGCAGCGGCAGCAGCGCCGAGCGGGCCTGCGGGTAGCGGGCGATGATCGTCGCGGCCTCCCTCGCCAGGGTGTCGGTGACGTCGCGTGGATAGGTCGCCGGCCCGTCGAACGTGATCTCCGGGTGCGGGGCCTGCGGGATTGCCGGCGCGCCGTCGCTGGGCGGCGCACCGAGTTTCACGAACACCGGATCGGTCATCGGTCGACTCCTCCCATCACCGGATCGATGCTGGCGACGGCGGTGATCACGTCGGCAACCATGCCGCCCTCGCACATCGCGGCCACGGCCTGCAGATTGGTGAAGGACGGATCGCGGTAGTGCACGCGATAGGGCCGGGTACCGCCGTCGCTCACCATGTGGACCCCGAGTTCGCCGCGCGGCGACTCCACGGCTACATGGCATTGCCCGGCCGGCACCCGCATCCCCTCGGTCACCAGCTTGAAATGATGGATGAGCGCCTCCATCGAGGTGCCCATGATCGCGGCGATGTGCTCGGGCGAGTTGCCGAGCCCGTCGGGTCCCAACGCCAGGTCGGCCGGCCAGGCGAGCTTGCGATCGGACACCATCACCGGCCCGGGTCGGAGCCGATCGAGGCACTGCGCGACGATACGCGCCGACTCGCGCATCTCCTTGACGCGGATGAGATACCGACCGTACGAGTCGCAGGCGTCGTCGGTGATCACGTCGAACTCGTAGGTCTCGTAACCGCAGTAGGGCTGGGACCTGCGCAGGTCGTGGGGGAGGCCGGTGGAACGGAGCACCGGGCCGGTGATCCCCAGCGCCATACACCCGGTGAGGTCGAGGAATCCGACACCCTGGGTGCGTGCCTTCCAGATGTAGTTGTCGTTCAACAGGTCCTCGAGTTGATCGAGGCGTTCGGGCAGCGCGTCGAGCACCGCGGCCACCCGGTCGGCGCCGTCGGGCGGAAGATCCTGTGACACACCCCCGGGCCTGATGTAGGCGTGGTTCATCCGCAGGCCGGTGACGTATTCGAAAAGGTCGAGGATCATCTCCCGTTCGGCGAAGCCGAGGAACATCGCGGTGACGGCGCCGAGTTCCATGCCGCCGGTGGCCAGGGCCACCAGATGCGAGGAGATGCGGTTGAGTTCCATCATCATCACCCGGATCACCGAAGCACGTTCGGGGACGTCGTCGGTGATGCCGAGCAACCTCTCCACCCCGAGGCAGTAGGCGGTCTCGTTGAAGAACGGCGACAGGTAGTCCATGCGGGTGACGAAGGTGACGCCCTGTGTCCAGTTCCGGTACTCCAGGTTCTTCTCGATCCCGGTGTGCAGGTAGCCGATTCCGCACCGTGCCGAGGTGACCGTCTCGCCCTCGATCTCCAGGATGAGCCGCAGCACACCGTGGGTGGAGGGATGCTGGGGTCCCATGTTGACGACGATGCGCTCGTCACCGGGTTGTGCCGCGGCCCGCTCGGCCACGGCGGTGACGATCTCGTCCCAGTCCTGCCCCGACACGGTGAAGGTGGTCGGCGGCGGATAGCGAGACGGGGCCTGCTCGCTGCGCTCCCGGCGCTCGGGGTTCTCGGTGGCGGTCATCAGGTGTAGGACCTCCGGCGGTCGGGTGGCGCGACGCGAGCGCCCTTGTACTCCACCGGAACACCGCCGAGTGGATAGTCCTTGCGCTGCGGGTGTCCCTGCCAGTCGTCGGGCATCTGGATGCGGGTGAGCGAGCGATGTCCGTCGAAGACGATGCCGAAGAAGTCGTAGGTCTCGCGTTCGTGCCAGTCGTTGGTGGGGTAGATGTCGCACAGGCTCGGGATGTGCGGATCGTGGTCGGGACAGGACACTTCGAGGCGAATCCGCCGATTGTGCGTGATCGACATCAGCGGATAGACCGCGTGCAACTGCCGGTCGGCGTCATCGGGATAGTGAACACCGTTGACTCCCAAGCACAATTCGAAACGCAGCGACGGCAGATCGCGCAGTGCCGAGGCGACCTCACGCAGATGGTCGCGTCGCACATGCAGTGTCATCTCGTCGCGGAAGATCACCACCTTCTCGATCGCGTCGCCGTAGGGATCACGCGCGGACGCATTGTGTTCGAGCAGACCCGCGGCGAGATTGTCGGCCACCTCGTCGAAATAGCCGCCGTAGGGCCGAGATGAACTGCCCGGCAAAGTGATGGCCTGCACGAGACCGCCGTAACCGGAGGTGTCGCCGCTGCCGTGCGCGCCGAACAGTCCACGCCGTTCGCCGATCCGTTCCGCGTCGCCGCGCGGACTCACCGCAGGAGTCCCTTCATCTCGATCGTCGGCCGCGCGTCGAGGGCGGCTCGCTCGGCGGCCCAGATGGCCTCCTCACGATTCACCCCGAGGGGCATCTTGCCGATCTGTTCGTGCAGTTCGAGAATCGCGTGCAACAGCATCTCCGGGCGGGGTGGGCAGCCGGGGAGATAGATGTCGACGGGTACCACGTGATCGACGCCCTGCACGATCGCGTAGTTGTTGAACATGCCGCCTGACGACGCGCAAACCCCCATCGCCAGAACCCATTTGGGCTCGGTCATCTGGTCGTAGATCTGGCGCAACACCGGGGCCATCTTCTGGCTGACCCGCCCGGCGACGATCATCAGATCGGCTTGGCGGGGCGACGCGCGGAACGCTTCCATGCCGAAACGGGCGAGGTCGTAGCGCCCCGACGTGGTGGCCATCATCTCGATCGCGCAGCACGCCAGTCCGAAGGTTGCCGGCCAGAGGGAACCCTTGCGCATGAAGCCGGCCAGCTGCTCGACGGTGCTCAGAAGGAAGCCGGAAGGCAGTGACTCTTCGAGTCCCATACTCGAACCTCCTTCGTGTACTTCCGGTTTCGGGGCATACCCCGAGCGCCGGGGCTATTCCCAGCTGAGTCCTCCACGTCGCCACTCGTAGGCGTAGGCCACCGATACGTTGACGATGAACAGGGCCATGGCCGCGAGGCCGAACCAGCCGAGGGCGTCGAACGCGACTGCCCACGGGTAGAGGAAGACGATCTCGATGTCGAAGATGATGAACAGCATCGCGGTGAGGTAGTACTTCACCGGGATTCGCTGGATGACGCGTTCGGTGCGTGCAGCCGTCGAGAGTGTGCCCCGTGTGGCCGAGACCGCGTGGGTTTCGGTGAGCGGTTCGATGCCGCATTCGTAGGGCTCGAGCTTGGCCCGGTTGTGGCGTTTCGGTCCGACGAGCATCGCGACCGCGACCGAGAACACCGCGAATGCCATGGCGAGAGCCCCGAGAACCATGATCGGGACATAGACATTCATGAGCGGGGCGCATTCATCGTGATGTGGCCTCCTTGGCTGTCGGCCGCCGCACTCACCAGGCTGATGTGAGCTATGACACACACCCTACAAGCGACGAAGCGCGCCCCGCCAAGTTTTCCCCGACGTGTCGGCACCGCCGCAGGATCAGTCCCCGATGCCGCGGATGAGATCGACGAAGGTGGCCGACAGTGCGATCGGGTCCACCGGGAGTGTCGCGGTGGCGTCGGCTCGTGACCAGTCTGCGAGCCACCGGTCGTCGGCTCGCCCGAGCAGCAACAGGATCGGCGGGCAGGGATCGATCTCGTCGCGCATCTGCTTGGCCACACCCATGCCGCCCACCGGTGACGCCTCGCCATCGAGAATCACCGCGTCGATGACGCCGGCGTCGAGCTGACCGAACACCATCGCCGCGGTGGCCACCTCGACAAAGCTCACGTCCGGCAACTGCGCGTCCGGGCGGCGCCCGATGGCCCCGATCACTTGCGCGCGGGTGTCGGCGTGGTCGGAGTAGACCAGCACGCGTACTGCCGACGATCGCGGCACCCGGTGGTCGGTCACCCGCACGACATTACCGTCACGCTGTCGCGATTCGTGGCGCACATCATCGACACGGATCAGCATTGGGTCTCGTCGAGGTCACCATTGCGATTCGAGGGCGGAAAGAATGCTGCCCGGAGTGCTTCACTGGCGGTACGGAAGTTTCAGGAGTGACCAGATTGCACACGCCTGCTCCGTGATTGGCGACTACGACCAAGCGATACGACGACCAAGCGAGACGACGACCAAGCGAGACGACCAAGCGAGACAACCGAGAGAAAGGCCTACTATGCCCTCCCCATTCGCAAAACTCGGCGCCGAATTCTTCGGCACCTTCTGGCTCGTGTTCGGTGGCTGCGGTACCGCGATCTACGCGGCCAAGGAAGTGGCGGTCGGCGACGACGTCGGAACCAAGGTGCAGGTCGGCGTGGGCTATCTCGGCGTCGCGCTGGCATTCGGCCTCACCGTTGTCACCATGGCCTACGCGGTAGGCCATATCTCCGGCGGCCACTTCAACCCCGCCATCACCCTTGGCGCCTGCGTGGGCGGCCGCACCCCGTGGAAAGACCTGCCCGGCTACTGGATCGCGCAGGTGGCGGGCGGTTTGGTCGCGGGTCTCGCGCTGTGGGGTATCGCGAGCGGCAAGCCGGGCTGGAACCGCGTCGGCAACATGGCCGCCAACGGATTCGGTGAGCACAGTCCCGGTAAGTACACCCTGGCGGCGGTGATCGTCGCCGAAATCCTGTTGACGGCGTTCTTCCTGATCGTGGTGCTCGGTGCCACCGACACCCGTGCGCCGAAAGGTATGGGCCCGCTGGCCATCGGACTCACGCTGACCCTGATCCACCTGATCTCGATCCCGATCTCCAACACGTCGGTCAATCCGGCACGCTCGACCGGCGTCGCGTTCTTCAACGGGAACGGTGCACCGGGACAGCTCTGGGTGTTCTGGGTGGCCCCGCTGGTCGGCGGAATCATCGGTGGGCTGCTCTACCCGCTGCTCTTCGAGGAGGGCAAGTTCAAATTCTCTCCCGCGGCCAACCCCATGTAGCCCCCGACAACCCTCGATCGATTCCACTGCGGCCGGTCACACCCAGCGTGTGACCGGCCGCGCCCGTATCCGGCAAAACCGGCGCCGACCTGCCAGAATCTCTGCTCATGGAATCGCTGATCCTCGTGCTGGTCGGCGCGATCATCGTCACCGCGTTGGCCGACCGCCGGGGAATGCAACCCGCGTTGATCATCGTGCTGGTGGCGCTCGCCGCGTCGTTCATCCCGGGGATGCCGCGCGTCGAACTCGACTCCGACGTCCTACTCACGGTGGTACTGCCACCGCTGCTGTACTCGGCGGCACTGAACTTCTCCGTCCCGCAGTTCATTCGCAACCTCAAACCCATCCTCGGTCTCGGTGTCGCGATGGTGGTGATCACGGCCGTCGCCGTCGGATTCGTCGCTTCGTGGCTGGTGCCAGAACTGACCTTCGCCACGGCCTTGCTGCTCGGGGCGATCGTGGCACCGCCCGACGCGGTCACCGCCGTGGCCATCGGCCGCAAACTGGGCCTGCCCAAACGGCTGATGACGATCCTGACCGGTGAGAGCCTCGTGAACGATGCCGCCGCGCTGTCGCTGTTCGCCATCGCGATCTCGCAGATCGCCGACACCCACGCCTTCATCGACAACCCGCTGCTGCTTTTCGGCTACAACGCGGTGCTCGGGCCCGTGGTCGGTGCGATCCTCGGCTATCTCACGCTGTGGATCCGACGTCATCTGCGCAACCCGGCGCTGGAGACCGTCCAGGGATTCGTGGTGCCCTTCGCGGCCTACCTGAGTGCCGAACACGTCCACGCGTCCGGGGTGCTGGCGGTGGTTGTCGCCGGCTTCGTCGTCGGGTCCGGATCGGTGCACGCGGGGTATCAGACCCGACTGCAGGAACGCTACGTGTGGAACTCGGTGGATGTGCTGCTCGAGGCGTTCGTCTTCGCCTACATCGGGTTGCAGCTGCGATTCATCATCGAGGACCTGCGTGAGGCGCACGAGTCGCTGGTCAAGGTTGCGGTGGCGTCGCTCATCGTGCTCGCGGTGGTGCTGCTGATCAGGCCGATCTGCGTGTTCGCGATGTTCGGTCGTGGCGTGGTGAGCCGGCACATCGAGGAGAACGCGCCCACCGAGATCGCCGCGCAACCGCGACGCCACACCTCGGCGCGTGCCCGGCGCGACGGGCGGATGCAGAGCCGATGGCGGGCGTGGCGCTCCCAGATCGACAACCGTCCGCTCACCTGGCAGGAGACAACGGTGGTCGCGTGGACCGGGATGCGCGGAGTGGTGACGCTGGCGGCGGCGTCGGGTATTCCGCTCACCGTGGCCTCGGGAGCGCCGTTCCCCGAGCGCGCCGCGATCCAGGCGATCGCCTTCGTCGTGGCGGTGGGCACCATCCTCATCCAGGGCCCCACCCTGCCGTGGCTGATCGCGCGGCTGCATCTGCGCAACGACGATGAGGAATCCTACGACCACGCGCAGACCGACCGTGCCGAACAGATCGTGCTGACCGCCGGCGATGCCGTGATCGACGAGTTCGTGCGACACCCGCCGGATGGTCTCGACGCCGAGACCATCCGATACATCAAGGAGTCGGTGGCCCGTCAATCCCGCGACGCCGAGGAGATGCCCGATCCCGAGGCACACACCGCGCGCACCGACGCGTTCGCCGGTCTCTACCGCGACGTGCTGCAGGCCCAGCGGGACGCGCTGGTGGATCGTCGCGACGCGGGGGAGGTCGACGACGAGGTGGTGCGGGGGATGCTCGAGCGGCTCGACCTGCAGGAGGCGGGACTGTCGGCGCGACTCGAGAGCCGCTTCTGATCCCGAGTCCGTATCGTCGGAAAGGTCGGTAGCCGATCTCTCCCGCGCCAGCGGGTCGGCGTCGCGCAGCGGAGGAGGTAGGTGCGGATGGGTCAGCCGGACGAGGCCACCCGTGGCGCCTCGCGGCCTGCGGCGGGTGCTGTGCCCCCGCGCCCGTCGTCCCCGCGCCCGTCGCCCCCGGCCCCGCCGTCCTTACCCCCGTCGCCCCCGGCCCCGCCGTCCTTACCGCCGTCGTCCCCGGCACCATCTGTCGCCGATCTGTATCGCCGGCCGCTGCTGCCCGGTCTCTACCCGCCACTGGGGCACGCACCCGACGGCACCGCGCGCTTTCGTCCCGGCCCACCCCCGCCGGGACCTGCGGTTACCGGTGCTGCACCCGCGGGGGCACCCGGGACGTCGCACAACCCCGCCGACACCGCGACGACGCCGCACGGAGGCGATGTCGTGCCGGCGGGCACGCGGCGTGGCGGAATGGGCCGCACGGCCATTGTGTTCGCCGTGGTCGCCGCCGTGGTGGTGGGCCTGGTGCTCTACGGGGTCACCCAGTACCGGCAGACGACCACCGCGTCGAGCCCGTTCGACGAGCCCCGGCTGACTCTCGTCGAGCCTCCCGTGGCCTCGCCGACCGCCCCACCGGCAATGCCGCCGGGAGTGCCGCCCACTGTCCCCGACACCCCTGCCCCCGGACTCCGCGCCGGCCAGACCGTGACCTACGACGCGACGATCGACGGCAGCGGCACCATCCTGTACGTCGACGATCAGGGGCTGCGCAGCGAGTTCATGCCCCCGCCCACCTGGCATCTGCAGTTCATTGCCGGCTCCAACCCGCTGCGGCTGCTGGTGATCGCCGGCGCGGGCAGCTCGGTGACCTGTGAGATCGCGGTCGGCGGGCGGGTCGTCGCGCGTGACCGCGTGGACGCGGAAACCACGCGGCGCACCGCATCATGCACCGCGTGAGGTGGGCCGTCCCCGTCCGCTGTGATCGCACGCACTTCGGGACCCCGATTGCGGCGCTGTCTATCAGGTGCGTGCGTGTGGCCCGACATCGCTAACGTGTACAGAGTGAGTATTTCGCCAGCGCAGGATCCTGCTCCGTCGTCGGGTGGCACGACGGAGACCGCGACCCCGGATTTCAAGACCATGATCACGTGGCGCGGAGTGGGTGCCGATCGGCTCGAGCAAGTCCGTCTGCACGTGAACGGTGCACGGATCAAGGCCTACGGACGCATCATCGCCGCTGCCACCGCCCAGCAGGAGGCGTTCTCTGCTTCCTACGAGCTCGTCACCAACGACGCGGGTATCACCAAACGCCTGTCGATCCACCTGCTGCGCGCCAGCGGTGAGAATCAGTACGGCATCTCGCGCGACGAGGAGAACCAGTGGTTGATCCACACCGACGGTGAGACCTTCCGCGGCGACTTCAACGGTGCACTAGACGTCGACCTCGCGTTGTCGCCGATGTTCAACGCGCTGCCCATCCGTCGGCTGGGTCTGGCCGGCGGGGCCGGCGAGTTCGACGTCCCGGTGGTCTACGTCTACCTGCCCAGCGGAGCGGTGGAGCCGGCGACACTGCATTACTCGAGCGGTGCGGACGGCCCCACCGTGGTGTCCCCGGTGGCGACCGCTGATCTGACCGTCGACGCCAACGGCTTCGTGATCAATTACCCCGGGCTGGCCGAACGGGTCTGAGGGCTGCTCGACTCAGCCGAGCCACACCTTGCCCTGGTGTGCCTGCCGGCGAAGCTGCGCTTGCCATCCGTCTTCGCCGACGGTGACCCCGACGATGGGGTCGCGGTTCGCCTGTGCCATCCGCTCGTAGGCCAGGCGCGCGCGATGCCCGTCGTCGATGAGAGCGGCGACGTTGCCGTGATCGCGCAGATCGTCGCGGGCGGCGACGAGCCGGTCGATCACCTCGCTGAGCGCGTTGAGCACGGCGACGTCGTTGGCTTCGATCATCGCTCGCTGCAGCGCGGGCGCCGAGGCCGCGACTCGGGTGCCGTCGCGGAAGCTGCCTGCGGCCAGCCGCAGCGCCAGATCGCTCTCGCCTGCCCCGACGGCAGCGGTGGCGGCCGCGGTCAGGTGCGGGACGTGCGAGATGGCGGCCACGGCGCGATCGTGGGCGTCGGGTGCGGCGGGAACCACCATCGCACCGGTCGACAGTGCGAGGTGGGCCACCGCCGACCAGTCGTCGGCGACAGTGTGATCCTCGGTGGTCACCATCCACATCGCGTCGGTGAACAGCGACGGGTCGGTGGCTGCCCACCCCGAGCGGCTGGTGCCGGCCATCGGATGCCCGCCGACGTAGCGCGCCCCCGGATGCACTCGTGAAATAGTCTCTGCCACAGACTGTTTGACGCTGATGACATCGGTGACCAGGCAGCGCGCCGCGGTGTCGGCGATGGCGCGCACGAGTGGTTCGATCGTGGTGACCGGGGTGGCGAGCACGATGATCGCGTCGGCGGCCGCGGCCCGGCGCAGGGTGGCGTCGAGGTCGGTGGACGCGTCGTAGCCCGCATCGGTGGCCGCGGCCACCGTGTCCGGCGACCGGTTGTAGCCGAAACACTCGCGGTGGGCGTCGGCCAGGGATCGCAGCAGCGACCCACCGATCAGGCCGAGACCCAGGATGCACACCGGACGTGCGGAGCGGGCGGCGTCTGCGGCATCAGCGGTCACCACACCAGATTCCCACATCGGGGTGCCCTTCCCGCCCGGCGGTGGCCGGTGAAAGCGGGGTGGACTGCAGGGGTTTGGGTAGCCGAGGTTCCTCGGCTACCGTGACCTGCATGGCAGGCGCCGGCGCCGGAGTATCTGGCTCGAACAAGCAGCAACTGACCGATGAGGTCGAGGGATTTGCGGTGGCGGTGATCCGCGAGGACGGCGCGTGGCAGGTCAAGGCGCTCGATCCGGCCGCCCTGATCGATCTGGCCGCCGCCGAACGTCAACTCCGGGAACTGCGCGCGGCTGGCGCGGTGTTCGGTCTGCTCGACGTGGACGACGAGTTCTTCATCGTGGTCCGGCCCGCTCCCGGCGGGGCGCGGTTACTGATCTCGGATGCGACCGCGGCGATCGACTACGACATCGCCGTCGACGTGCTCGACGCCATCAACGTCGATGTGCCCGACATCGACCCCGACGACCTCGACGACGTGGACCCCTGGGAAGAGGGCGACCTCGGGGTGCTCTCCGACCTCGGGCTGCCCGACGCGGTGATGGGTGTGATCGTCGGGGATACGGACCTCTACGCCGACGAGCAGATCGGGATGATCGCGGCGCGACTCGGTTTTGCCGACGAGTTGTCGAAGGTTCTCGACTCGCTGGGGCATTGACCGACCACCCGCCGCGGACCGAAGAGCCCGGCTGGGGACCTGCGGTGTGGGAGTCGATGGTCGACGCCGCGCTGGACGCCGCGGTGGGATTCTCGGGCCCCGATGACGTGCCGATCGGTGCGGTGGTCTTCGACCCGTCGGGAATCGAACTCGCCCGCGCGGGCAACCGTCGGGAGGCCGACGGTGATCCCACCGCACACGCCGAGGTGCTCGCGCTGCGTGCCGCGGCGGCGGCCTTCGGTGACGGGTGGCGGTTGCCCGGATGCACCATCGCGGTGACCGTCGAGCCCTGCACGATGTGTGCGGGTGCGATCACGTTGTCGCGGGTGGACCGTCTGGTGTTCGGTGCCTGGGAACCCAAGACCGGTGCGGTCGGATCGCTGTGGGACGTCGTCCGTGACACCCGGCTCGCCCACCGGCCGCAGGTGCGCGGCGGGGTGCTCGAGGAGCGTTGCCGGGAGCTGATGGTCGACTTCTTCGCCGGCCGCCGCCCCGACCCCGCCCCCTGACGTCGAGCGTGCCCGGATCCGCGTCGAGCGTGCCCGCATCCGCGTCGAGCGTGCCCGCATCCGCGTCGAGCGTGCCCGCATCCGCGTCGAGCGTGCCCGCGGGGTGGTTTCGACAAGCTCAACCAGCGGGGAAGCTCAACCAGCGGCGGGAAGCTCAACCAGCGGGGCGGTTTCGACAAGCTCAACCAGCGGGGGAAGCTCAACCAGCGGGGGAAGCTCAACCAGCGGGGGAAGCTCAACCAGCGGGGGAAGCTCAACCAGCGGGGTGGTTTCGACAAGCTCAACCAGCGGTGGGGAAGCTCAACCAGCGGGGGTGGTTTCGACAAGCTCAACCAGCGGGGGAAGCTCAACCAGCGGGGGCGGGGGCTGGGGGCGAGCCCGAGCACCGCACCCCGCGCCAGCATCCCGACCATTCGCGACGGCACGTCCGGATCTTGGTTCCGGTCGGTCTCCAGGGGGCGAGAATCGAAAGGTCAAACGATCAAAACCCAAGGAGTGGAAGATGTCTGAGGCCGACAAGATCTCGGAGACCGTCAGCGACGCGGTCGACAGCGTCAAGGACAAGCTCGGCGATCTCGCCGACAATGCGAAGGTGCACGACGTCGTCGAGGACGCCAAGGAGAAGATCGGCGACCTCAAGGACAAGTTCCTCGGCAATCACTGATTGCCCCTTCACCGGACCGGCCGTCAGGGCGTGACCACCGCCCGGGCCGGTCCGTCGTGCGTCCAGGCGCTCTCGATCTCGGCGAGGCGGTAGGCGCGATAGGGAACCCGCAAGCCGCCGTTGGCAATCTGCTCGATCACCGCGGGGATCGACGCCATCGACTGTGCTGCCGACACCGATCCGGCCCCGCTGCCGGACACGGTGATGTTGCGCGAACGCAGTAGTGCTGCGGGAACCGATGACGTGAGGCCGGCGAGTGCGCCGATCTGCACATACGAGATCTCGGTGTCGTCCTCGTCTAATCCATGTCGGGCAAGCGCGGCGAACGCGGCCTCGGCAACGGGGCCCCAGAGGTAGTCGAGCACCAGGTTGGGCGGGGAGTCCGCAATTGCGTCGGTGAGCGCCGACACCGGGTCGTCCACGGTGAGAGAAACCGCGGTCGCGCCTCGGCTCGCGAGGTCGTCGAGCACCGCCCGGTTGCGCCCGACGGCCACGATCGACGACGCCCCCAGAAGCTGTGCGGCCTGCACCGCGAGTTGTCCCGACATTCCCGTTGCACCCAGGACCAGCACGGACCCCACCGCACCCCGCTGGTCGCGGTGACGATGCAGCGGTAACCAGCTCGAGCCCGCCGGGTTGACACCTGCGGCGACGGCCAGCGGGTCGGCATCGTCGGGGACCGGAAAACCGCCGGCCGCTGCCATACGCTCGGCCATCGTGCCCCACGGCGGTGTGATCCGGCCCGTGTACACCAGACCCCCGTCGGCGCCCCGGGCCACCGCGTCGATACCCACCACATGTGGGTAGACCCCGCTGCTGCCGTAGTGAGTGCCCGACGCCAACGACCGGACTACGCGATGAACCCCGGCGCCGACAAGATCGAACACCTCGGTCCCGTCGACGCATTGCGGCTCGGCGAAGTCGCCGTATGTCGGGACCCGATCGGGGCCCTGGATGACTGCTGCCTTCATGACGACTCTCCTTAACTAAGTTAAATAACCTTGCCGCAAGGTTCCCTTAACTTTGTTAAGCTGTCAAGGTGCCTGCCGGACGTGCCAAGGGGCTGAGTGTCGAAGAGATCGTCGCTGCCGCCCTCGACCTGCTCGATGAGCAAGGGGTCGACGCGGTGACCGTGCGTGCGGTGGCGAGTCGCCTCGGAGTCAAGGCGCCCGCCCTGTACTGGCACGTGAAAAACAAGCAGGCACTTCTCGATGAGATGGGCACCGAGATTCAACGACGGGTTGTGCGCGAGCTGGGCTCGGCTCCATCGGCGCCCTGGCCCGAGTCGCTGGCCACCTACGGCCGGGTGCTGCGTCGGGAATATCTGGCCCACCGTGACGGTGCGCGCACCTTCAGCGGCACCAGGCTCACCGATCCCGAGGTGATCCGAGCGCAGGAGCCATGGCTCGCGTCCGTGACATCAACCGGCGTCAGCCTCGACAGCGTCGTCACGGCCGCAGAACTCGTGACGTGTTTCGTGGTGGGGTTCGTCATCGAAGAACAAGAACGCGGCCAGTCCGAGGATTCCAGATACTCACTTGCAGAACGTGATTCGAGGACAGGGGCTGACCATCCGCTGGCCGTTGCCGCCGGCCGAATCCTGTTCGGCGACCCCGACGCACGCTTCGAGAGACACCTCGCGGCAATCATCGCCGGCGTCGGGTGATGCGGTAGCCAACACTGCTCCCGTTTCATCCGGCCGCCACCGGTCGGCTGTGGCACATTGGTCGTGGCAGGGCCGCCGGCCCAGGTAGACCGAGGAGTAAGTGATGTCCGATTCAACCGACAAGATCAACGACGCATTCGAGACCGTGAAGGGCAAGGTCGCCGAGTTCGCCGACAGCGAGAAGGTCCACGGCGCCGTGGATGCGGCGAAGGAGAAGTTCACCGAGCTCGCCGACAACGAGAAGGTGCACGACGCCGTCGGCACCGCGAAGGAGAAGTTCTCCGAGATCAAAGACAAGTTCACCGGCCACTGACCTCGGTTCTCCTAGTCGGCAGTCTGCGCATGCCGCAACCTTGCCGTTCGGCGCTGTGTACGGTGGATTGCGGCCGCGAAGAAACCCGCGGTCGCTCGACCAACACGCGAGGAGTGACTCATGGGAATCACCGACGACGCCAAGAACAAGACCGAAGAGCTCAAGGGTCGCGGCAAAGAAGCTGCCGGCGACATCACCGACAACGAGGATCTGAAGTCCGAGGGCAAGGGCGATCAGGCTCAGGCCCAGGGCAAGCAGAAGATCAACGAGGTCGCCGACACCGTCAAGGGCAAGGTCGACGACCTCAAGGACAAGCTGACCGGCAACTGATTTCGCCGGGCTGCACCCCGGTGACCAGCTAATTTAGCTCCGGACGCGCTCTGCGGTACAGTCTTCCGCGGTGGCGTGTCCGAGCGGCCGAAGGTGCAGCACTCGAAATGCTGTGTGCGGTAACCCCGTACCGAGGGTTCAAATCCCTCCGCCACCGCAGCGAACGGCCCCTCATCCTTACAGGTGAGGGGCCGTTTTCGTGCGATCAGTGAGCCTTGCGACCAGTGAGCGAGGTCAGTGCTCGGTCGAAAACCCCGTCCGACGACGATGCACCTCGATCGCCAGCGTCACCAGCCGGTCGATCAGCTCGGGGTAGGAGATCCCGGTGGCCTGCCACAGCTTCGGGTACATCGAGCCGGGTGTGAAGCCGGGAATCGTGTTGACCTCGTTCAGTAGCCAGCCGCGACCGGATTCCTCGTAGAAGAAGTCCACCCGCGCCATGCCCGCACAGCGCATCGCGACAAAGGTGCGCGCGGCCAGCTCACGCACGTCGTTGGCGGCCTTGCCGGTGAGCGGCGCCGGGATCACCAGCTCGGCCGCGCCGGTCACGTATTTGTCCTCGTAGTCGTAGAACTCACTGCCGGGCCGGATCTCGCCGGGCACCGACGTCTCGGGCCGGGTGTTGCCCAGCACCGCAACCTCGACCTCACGTCCGTCGACGAACTCCTCGATCACCACCACGTCGTCGTAGCGCAGCGCCACATTGATCGCGGTGTCGAGTTCGGCAGCGTTGTGCGCCTTGGTGATACCGACCGACGAACCCAGGTTCGCGGGTTTGACGAACAGCGGCAGTCCGAGTTCCTCGATGGCGCGGAACGCGATGGTCCGGGCGTCGTCGACACCGTCGCGGAACTCGATCCAGCGGCACTGCGGGATGCCCGCCTGCGCGGCGATGGTCTTGGCCATGCCCTTGTCCATGCACGCCGCCGAACTCAGCACGCCGGCGCCGACATAGGGCAGGCCGAACAGTTCCAGCAGACCCTGAATCGTGCCGTCCTCGCCGTGCGGGCCATGCAGCAGTGGCAGCACCACGGTGATCGCGGTGGTCGACCCGTTGCGCAGTTCGGTCAGCGGATCGATCGCGGTGCCCGCGGTCTCCAGCGAATCGGGCAGTGGCGTGCCGTCCGCGAGAGAGGCGATCGCCTTGTCGTTGCGCAACCAGGTGCCGTCCTTGGCGATGCCGATCGGCACCAGCTCGTACTTCGCGCGGTCGGCCGCAGCCAGCACATGCGCCGCGGTGACACACGAGACATCGTGCTCGGCGGAGACTCCGCCGTAGAGAACCACCAGGCGCAGCAGGGGAGAAGGCATGGGTGCCACGATACGTCCCACACGATTACCGCTCTCCCCCCGCACACGACGGTTCGGGACTCCTTTAGCGTTGAGGCGTGCGTGTTCAGGTGAGCGAGATCGCCGAGGCGGTCGGAGGACAGCTGGTGGGGGCCGATGTCATGGTCGACGGTGCGAGCATCGACTCGCGCTCGATCCGGCCCGGGCAACTGTTCGTGCCGATCGTCGCGGCCCGTGACGGCCACGACTTCATCGAGACGGCCTGCGCCGACGGGGCCACGGCATACCTGACCTCCCGAGCGCCGATCGAGAGTGTCGACGCGGCCGCCGTCGTGGTCGACGACACCGCCGTCGCGCTCGCCGACCTCGGCCGACTCGCGCGGCGCCGACTCCCCGAGCGGGTGGTCGGCGTGACCGGTTCGGTGGGCAAGACGTCCACCAAGGATCTGCTGGCAGGGCTGCTGAGCACCACCTACCGCACCGCGGCCAGCGAGAAATCGTTCAACAACGAGCTGGGGCTGCCGCTGACCCTGTTCAACGCTCCCGACGACACCGAGGCCGTCGTGGTGGAGATGGGTGCGCGCGGTGTGGGCCACATCGCACTGCTGTGCTCGATCGCGCGGCCGACCGTCGGCATCATCACCCGCGTCGAGGGGGTTCATCTCGAACTGTTCGGCAGCATCGACGCCGTCGCGCGCGCGAAGGGTGAACTGGTGGAGGCACTGCCCGCCGACGGCGTTGCCGTCCTCAACGCCGACCATCCGCTCGTCGCAGCCATGGCTGAGCGCACCTCGGCGCAGGTGATCACCTACGGACTGACCCCCGCGGCCGACGTCTCGGCCGCTGACATCACGCTCGACGACGAACTACGCGCGTCGTTCCGGCTGTACACCCCGTGGGGATCGACCGACATCCGCCTCGCCGCCCGCGGCGAACATCAGGTGCCCAACGCGCTCGCCGCAGCGGCGGCGGCCGGAGCCCTGGGCGTGCCGGTGGAGTCGATGCCCGCGGGTCTGCTGGGCGCGGCACTCTCGGGCCTGCGCATGGAGCTCTCGACCACCGCGTCCGGGGTCACCGTCCTCAACGACGCGTACAACGCCAATCCGACGTCGATGTCGGCGGCGCTGACCTCGCTGGCCGCGCTCGCCGGGCATCGGCGCGTCGCGGTACTGGGCACCATGGCCGAACTGGGCGACGATTCGGCCGAGCAGCACGCCGCCATCGCGGGCAGAGCCCGTGACCTGGGCATCGAGGTGATCGCTGTCGACGAACCCCACTACGGTCCGAGCGCCCGCCACGTGCCCGACATCGACTCCGCAGTGGCGGCCCTCGCCGACCTCGGCGAGGGCGATGCGGTGCTGGTCAAGGGCAGCCGCGTCGCCGCGCTGGAACGGGTTGCCGACCGTCTGTGCTGATCAGACAGAGGTGAATCCGTACAGAATGGGCGCTTTAGAAGGGTTCGAGGTGCACAGGTAGCGGTCGGCACCCGCTGAGCCGCCGATTGTGTACGGGTTACGGCGCGAAGGTCACCTCGGCGTCGTCCTTGGTGCAGCTCGCGAGGACGCCGGTGGTCTGCGACGGCCCGCACTTCCATCCGTTCACCGTGTGCGGCTCGCCGGTGGCGATCTTGGGTCCGTACTCCTTGGCGAGTTCCATCGCGGTGCTGCAGTTGAGGCTGCCGCTGACGATGAGGACGCGCAGCGCCCCGTCGGGACCGGAAATCTTGCCGCACTGCTGCGTGCCGGGTTCGGTCTCCTCGGGTACCGACGTGGCCGGCGACTCCGGCCTGGGGCCACCCACCACCACCGGGCTCGTCGAATCGGCAGGTTCCGACGCCGTTCCCGGGCCGCTTGCCGACTCCTGCTCCGAACCGCATGCGGTGAGCAGCAGGGCGGCACCGACGACGGTGCCGGACACGGCCAGAAGGATGCGATCACGGCTGCGCGACATGGCCTCAACCGTAGCGAATGCGCACACCGGCGTCGGCGGGCCGCCGCGTCGCCGGTTTGGGTGGCGGCTCACCAGCCTGCGAAGATGCAGCGGTGACCTCGCACGACGCAGCTACCCCCGCGGCCCACCTCGAACCCGACCGCGCCTTCCGCGTGGGCACGCGGCTGCCGGATTCGCTCGGCCGTACCGGCGTGATCGCCACGCCGCACGGCGAGATCCACACCCCCGCGTTCGTGCCGGTGGGCACCAAGGCCACCGTCAAGACGGTGCTGCCCGAGGCCGTCGCCGCACTTGGCGCGCAGGCCGTGCTGGCCAACGCCTATCACCTGTACCTGCAGCCGGGACCGGACATCATCGACGCGGCCGGCGGGCTGGGTGCCTTCATGAACTGGCCGGGACCCACCTACACCGACAGCGGCGGCTTCCAGGTGATGTCGCTGGGCGCGGGATTCAAGAAGGTCATCTCGATGGACGTGACCGGCGAGCAGGACGACGACAAGATCGCCGAGGGCCGCGAACGTCTGTCCCGGGTGGACGACGACGGGGTGACGTTCAAATCGCATCTGGACGGCTCGTTTCACCGGTTCACGCCGGAGGTGTCGATGCAGATCCAGCACCAGCTCGGCGCCGACATCATCTTCGCCTTCGACGAACTGACCACACTGATGAACACCCGTGGCTATCAAGAGAATTCGCTCGAACGCACCCGGCAGTGGGCGATTCGCTGTCTGGCCGAACACAATCGACTCTCCGTCGAGCGCAGTAACCGCCCGCAGCAGTCGCTGTGGGGAGTGATCCAGGGGGCGCAGTACGAGGATCTGCGCCGCAAAGCGGCCCGCGACCTCGTCGAACTCAGCCGCATCGATCAGCGCAACGGCGGAAAAGGGTTCGGCGGCTACGGAATCGGGGGAGCGCTCACCAAGGACGAGCTCGGCACCATCGTCGGCTGGGTCAACCAGGAACTGCCCGAGCAGGCACCCAAACATCTGCTCGGCATCAGCGAACCCGACGACATCTTCACCGCCATCGAGAACGGTGCCGACACCTTCGACTGCGTCTCACCCACGCGGGTGGCGCGCAACGGCGCCATCTACTCGTTCGACGGTCGTTACAACGTCACCAATGCCCGCTACCGCAACGATTTCGGTCCCCTCGACCCGGAGATCACCAACTACACCTCGCAGTACTCGCGTGCCTATCTGCATCACCTGTTCAAGGCCAAGGAGGGTCTGGCCGCCACCCTGGCCACCCTGCACAACGTCTCCTTTGTGGTGCAGATGGTCGACGGTGCGCGCCGCGCCATCGACGCCGGCGAGTACACCGCCTACCGCGACGAGTTCCTGGGCCGCTACTACCGGGGTCGACACAACGGGGACCGGACCTAAGGGCTGCGCCGAGGGTAGGGAACTCCACCACTGTCCGATTCGTTGGATTCGCGAAGTACCACGTCCACGATCAGAAAGCAGCGATGAACCGCGCCCGGCGCAAACGAGCGAAACCTCGACGAACCGGCCCCCACCCGGGGGCATCCACACCTGAGCGCGCGGCGGTGATCGCATGGTGACCGCGCTGGGCATTCTGCTCGGCATCGTCGTCGTGATCGCCATCACCGCGCTGACCGGCTATTTCGTGGCGCAGGAGTTCGCCTACATGGCCGTCGACCGGTCCCGCCTCAAGGCGCGCGCCGCCGACGGCGACGCTGCGGCCGCCCGCGCGCTGGGCGTCACGCGCCGCACCTCGTTCATGCTCTCCGGTGCGCAACTGGGCATCACCGTCACCGGACTGCTCGTCGGCTACGTCGCCGAACCGCTCATCGGTAGCGGTGTCGGCGATATCCTGGGCGACGTGGGCATCCCACTGGCCGCCGGTGTCGTGATCGGCACGGTGGTGGCCGTGCTGGTGTCCACCGTGGTGCAGATGGTGTTCGGCGAGCTGTTCCCGAAGAATCTCGCCATCGCCCGGCCCGAGCCGGTGGCGCGTCGTCTGGCGTTGTCCACGAGCCTGTACCTGACGATCTTGGGCCCGGTGATCCGGGTTTTCGACGCGTCGTCGAATCTGCTGCTCAAGGTGCTGCGGATCGAACCGGTGCACGACGTGGAGCATTCGGCCACGCCGCGCGACCTCGAACACATCGTGGCGCAGTCGCGGGCTCTCGGTGAGTTGCCGCCGGAACTGGCGGTGCTGCTCGACCGCGTGATCGACTTCCCCACGCGTACCGCCCAACACGCGATGATCCCGCGGCCCCGCGTGGATCACGTGCGGGCCGACACATCGCTGCCGGACTTGAGTGAACTGATGGCCGGCGGCCACACCCGCCTTCCCGTGATCGGCGAGCGCGCCGACGACGTCATCGGCATCGTGCACCTGCACGACGTGCTCGATGCACTCCACGCCGCCGAGTCGGCGGACACCGGTCCTAACGTGCCCGCCGACGCGCCCACCGCGGCCGATCTGGCACGACCCGCCGTCGTCGTGCCCACCACGCTTGCGCTCCCCGACGTCCTCGCCGCGTTGAACGAACGCGGCCACGACGACCGGATGGCCGTGGTCATCGACGAATACGGTGGTGTGGCCGGCGTGATCACCGTCGAGGACATCGCCGAGGAGATGGTCGGCGAGATCGACGACGAGCACGATCCGCAGACCAGCGCGCCGATCGAGATCGTCGACGACGGCTGGCTGATCAGCGGCAGCACCCATCTCGACGAGGTGTCCCGGGCCATCGGACACGACCTGGTGGAGGGTGACCACGAAACGCTCGGTGGTCTCGTGATCCACGCGGCGGGTGGCCTGCCCGCGGCCGGCGACCGGGTGACGCTGCCGGTGGAGCCAATTGCCGTGCCCGACGATGGATCTCATCGGACGACGGTGTCGGCGACGGTGGTCGGTATCGACCGCCGCGTTCCCTCTCTGGTGCGTGTCGCCGTCGACGAGTTGGGAGCCCACCGATGAGCAACCCCTGGGTGGTGCTGGCCGCCACCATCGTCCTGATCGCGGCCAGTGCCTTCTTCGTGTCGGTTGAGTTCTCGCTCATCGCCGCCCGCCGCCACCGACTCGAGGACGCGGCCGCGCACAGTCGCGCGGCGCGTGCGGCGGTCCGCAGCGCGGGCGAACTGTCCGTGCTACTCGCCGGGTCACAGCTGGGCATCACCGTGTGCACGTTGGCGCTCGGTGCGGTGACCAAACCTGCTGTGCACCACTGGCTCACACCGGCCGTCGAATCGTTGGGCGCGCCGCTGTGGCTGGCCGATATCGCCGGTTTTGTGCTGGCGCTCATCATCGTCACCTTCTTGCACCTGGTGGTCGGGGAGATGGCACCGAAGTCGTGGGCCATCACCCATCCCGAGAAATCGGCTGTGCTGCTTGCGGTTCCGATGCGCGCGTTCATGTGGGTCACCCGCCCGCTGATCATGCAACTCAACGCGATGGCCAACTGGTGCCTGCGCCGCGTGGGTGTGCAACCGGTCGACCAGTTGTCGGAAGGACAGGACCCGGACACGCTTCGCGAACTCGTCGACCATTCGGCGCAGACCGGGACGCTGGACGCGGAGTATCACGCGCGTCTGTCGAGTGCGCTCGCACTGGAGTCGCTGACCGCCGGCGACGTGGTCACCGACTCGCCGCTCGCGGTGATCGATTCCGGTGCCGGCCCAGGCGAGATCCGCGCGGTGTCCCGCGACAGTGGGCACTCGCGTCTCGTGGTGAGATCCGGCGGATCAGGCCGCGACGCCGACGCCCTGACCGGCGTCGTCCATGTCCGCGACAGCCTCGCCGCTCCGTCCGGCACCACCGCAGCCGATTTCGCGCGACCACTGGCGCGGGTGGCGGCCGACCTACCGGTGCACGAGGTGCTGCGCCGCATGCGCGAGACCCGCGGTCATCTCGCGCTGGTCACCGATGGCGACCGGGTGCGCGGCGTGCTCTCGCTCGACGACGTGCTGACCCCGCTGGTCGCCTCGGCAGGCTGATCGAGCTGCCCTCCGCTGATCGAGTTGCCCACCGCTGATCGAGCTGCCCTCCGCTGACAGAGCTGCTCCCCGCTGATCGGGCTGCCCCCCGCTGATCGAGCTGCCCTCCGCTGATCGAGCTGCCCACCGCTGACAGAGCTGCCCACCGCTGATCGAGCTGCCCACCGCTGATCGAGCTTGTCGAGATCACTTCCACTCGGCGTCGGTGAGAATCCACGGCTCCCGCGGCAGCGTCGCGGGATCGAAACGGGCGACGAGATCTGCCGGCGCCACCCGCTCACTCCGGGCCGCCAGACCCAACGACACCGCGATGTGGTCGAGCACCGACGCCGCGTCGACACCGCGCGCGGCCAGGTCGGTCAGCGTCACCGCGCCGTCACGCTTGGACAACCGGATGTGGTTCTCGTTCAACACCATCGGGACGTGCGCGTAGATCGGCGGGCGGTGGCCGAGCAGGGTGCACAGGTAGGCCTGTCGCGGGGCCGACGACAGCAGGTCGTCGCCGCGAACCACCTGATCGATACCCTGCTCGGCGTCATCGACCACCACCGCCAGGTTGTAGGCCGGTGTGCCGTCGCCGCGTTCGATGACGAAATCGTCTACCGCCCCGACGTATTCGCCGTGCAGCGCGTCGGTGACCGCGAATTCGGTGACGTCGGTGATGATCCGGGTGGCGGGTGCTCGTCCGCTCGCACGTTTCTCGGCGCGCTGGGTGTCGGTGAGGTGGCGGCACGTCCCCGGATAGGCGCCCGGCGGTGTGTGCGGTGCGCTCGGTGCCTCCAGGATCTCGCGGCGGGTGCAGAAACACTCGAAGGTGCGGCCGCGGGCGCGCAACCCGTCGATCACCGCGCGATAGTGGTCGAGACGATCACTTTGATAGATCACCGGAGGGTCCCACTCGACGCCGAGGGCATGGAGGTCGTCGATCTGGCCCCGGTCGGCACCGACGGCCGTGCGGTCCAGGTTCTCCATCCGCAGCAGAAAACGGCGACCGGTGGTGCGCGCGAACAGCCACGACAGCAGCGCGGTCCGCAGGTTGCCCACATGCAGTTCGCCCGACGGCGACGGTGCGAACCGGCCCGCGGCACTCACGTCCACCGATGCAGGTGCGGCCGATCGATCCGGGGAAGACATCGCATCGAGCCTACCGCCGCGCCGCCGGGCCACACCCCGACCGGCGATCGGCAGTCCTCAGATCGGGGCGCCGAGTTCGATCACCAGCCTGACCCCACCGAGTGGACTGTCCTCGAAATACGTCTGGCCGCCATGGAGTTCGGCCTGCTGCGCGATGAGGGCGAGTCCCAGACCCGAACCCGACGCCGCCGCGGTCGATCCTCGGACGAAACGCTCGAACACGCGCCGGCGCTCCTCCGGTGCGATGCCCACACCGTCGTCATCGACCATCACCGCCACCGTCCCGGCCGGTTCGCGTCGGCCGCTGATCTCCACTCGGTGCGCGCGTCCGTGTTTGACGGCGTTGGTGATCGCGTTGTCCAGGGCGAGACGGATGCCGTCTCCCCATCCGGTGACGATCAGCGGGTCGTCGCCGAGCACGGTGACGGTGATGCCAGGGTGGATGCGCGCCGACTCCGCGGCGGCCTCATCGGCCACCTCCAGCACGTCGACGGGTTCGCCGGGGCCGCGTCGCAGGTCGCCCGCCGCGAGGTTCTCCAGGGCCTGCAGCGTCGCCTCGATCCGGCCCTGAGTGTGGAGGAGGTCGGTGAGCAGCGCGTCACGGTCGGCGGGTGCGAGCCGCGCCGAACCGATCACCTCCAAGTCGGTACGCATCACCGTCAGCGGGGTGCGCAACTCGTGTGCCGCGGCGGCGGCGAAACCGCGGGCGGTCTCCAGTGCGGCCCCGGTTTCCTCCTGCGCGAGGCGGATGCGCGCCAGCATCCCCCGAATCGCCGACGCGAGTTCATCGGTTTCGCGTGCGCCCGTCGGGGCGTCGTCCACGTCCGGTGGCGTGGCCGAGACCTGCCCGGTGAGCCGCACCAGCGGCCGCACGGCCCGGCCACCGAACACCCAGCCGAGCAGGCTGGCGGCGATCACCGCGACCGCCCCGGTGACCCAGACCCGGCGCTGCTGGGTCCGGGTGATGGTGCGCGCGGTGAGCGTGGGTGCCGCCACCGAGACGTCCACCCGTTCTCCGGTGGCCAGCGTCGCCGACCCCGTGTCCACCCGGTATTCGGTGCCGTTGATATCGACAGTGTGAAACCCATACGGCTGCCGCGGGATTCGCGTGGTGGTTCCGGCGACCACGGTGTCCCCGTTGCGCAGGGTCACCGCGAGAGCACCCACATCACCGATCCGACCGAGGTCGGCCTGTGCCACGTCGATGTTCAGACTCACCAGCCGGCTCGCCGTCTCCAGTTGCCGATCGAGATGGTTCAGATTGTTGCGCGCGATCTGATACGAGATGAAACCGGCCAGGGCGGTCACGATGATGAATGCCCCGGCCGACGCCGCCGCGGCCACCCGGACCCGCAGTGAGAAGGGCCGTCGCGGCATCACCGTCGCGGACCGCCGTGTGTGGTCGAGAGCCCCGACCTCACGTCTCCTCGTCCCGCAGCACGTAACCGATTCCCCGGACGGTGTGCAGTATCCGCGGGCGCCCGTCCACCTCGGTCTTGCGCCGCAGGTAGCCGACGAAGACGTCGGCGACGTTGGTGTCGGTGGCGAAGTTGTAGCCCCACACGGTTTCGAGGAGTTCGGCGCGGCTGAGCACCCGGCCATGATTCTGTGCGAACGCGGCCAGCAGGTCGAACTCGCGGCGGGTGAGATTGAGTTCGAGGTCGTCGCGGAACGCGCGGTGCGCGGCGAGGTCCACCCTCAGCGGACCGGCCTCGAGGGGCTGCTGTCGAGACCGCGGCACATGCGGGTCACGCCTGCTGCGCCGCAGCAGGGCGCCGAGCCGCGCGGTCAGTTCGGCCAGCACGAACGGTTTCACCAGATAGTCGTCGGCGCCCGCCTCGAGCCCAGCGATCCGCGCCTCGGGTGAACTGCGCGCGCTGAGCACGCAGATCGGCACCGTGCTGCCGCGGTCGCGCAGTTCGCTGATCACGCTCATCCCGGAGCGGTCGGGCATCGTCATGTCCAGCACGATCGCCTCCACCTGGTCCTCGTCGAAGATCCGAAGTGCCTGCGTGCCACCGCTGGCAACCTCGACGTCGAAGCCGAAGACCTGCAGTCCGCGGCTCACCGACGCTCGTATCGCGTCGTCGTCGTCGACGACGAGAACTCGTGCCCGGTGCTCCGGTCCGCTGACCATGGTCCTCAACGGTACGGCGTGTGGGCCTGTTCGACGGACGTGAACCGATGAGAGATCGGTGAGAGTCACGCGTGACGATCAACCCGCCGCCCACTGCTGGCTAGGGTGTCAGGGTGCATCGCGTGGTGACGGTGGGTGTCCTCGGATCGAGCGCCCTGCTCGGCTTGGCTGCACTCCTCGGTGGCTGCGCCTCCAATGATCAGGTGTACGTGGCGCCGTCGACGTCTCTGGTGGTCCCCGCGGCGGCGACGCTGGTGGGGGAGGTGTCCGCGATCGGGCCTGACGACCTTGCGGTCGACGCCGGACTGGCCAGACCGGTGTCGGTTCGCCTGGCCGCCATCGTGCCGGTGGTGTGTGCGGGGGGACCGGCGCCGGCTGCCGCGCACTCCGATCTCTCCGCCGCGCTGTCGCGCACCGTCGCCGTCGGTACGCCCGTGGTGGTGGCGCGCGTCGCCGGCCGCGACCCGAACGGCGACGTGCTGACCGGTTACGTGTTCCCCCGTGCACCGCGGTCCACCGATCCGAGCGGTCCCAGCATCAACGAACAGCTCCTGCGTGCCGGTGAGGCACAGGTGCAGCCGCCGGTGCGTCATGGCCGGGACGCACCACCGGTGGACAAGCAGGTCGCATCCGCGGTTGCGGACATGCCGCAACCCGGGCGCACGCTGTACCCGCGCCTGGTGGCCGCCGAATCGGACGCGTGGTCGGCGCAACGGGGACCGATCGGCGGATGTGCGCGCCACCAGCAGGTGCTCGACGATCAGGCTGCCGCATCCCGCGCGGCCGCCGCCACCACCACGCCGACCACGGCGCCGACGTCGCCCCCCCGACCGCCGTCGTCGACGCCGACGAACGAGCCGGTGCCCACACGAGAGCATCCGATCCTCACCCGGATCTGCAAACGCATCGACATGTGCTGACGTGCACGCGTGAACGGCCCCGCGCATGCGCGGGGCCGTTCGGTCGGCGTTCGGTGCAACCCGCTGCTCAGTTCAGCGGTCCGGGGCAACGCCAGTCGTGAATTCCCGGACCCGGCTTGCCGACTCCGGGGCCGGGATCACCGTGCTGTTGCTTCTTCTGCGGGAGTCCGGGGCATCCCCAGTCGATGACGCCGGGACCCGGTTTGCCGATGCCGGGGCCCGGGTCGGCGGCGTGGGCGCTGCCGGCCCCCGCCATCAATGGAAGTGCGGTGAGGGCGCCGGCGGCGGCGACACCGGCGGCAAGGCGGCGGATTCGTGTCGAACGTGTGGTGATGGACATGGTCATTTCCTTTCCGTGGGTCTTCAATTCGGTTGTTTCGCCCTGCGTCGGGCACCACCGACGATGCGGGCCGGGCGTGCTCACGACAACGCTGCGACGTCGCGCCTCACCGGTTCCTCATGCGCGTCGTGGGCCGAACTGCGCAGATGCGGATCGACGTGTGAACAGAGTGAGAGTCGCGCCGGGATACGGGGGTCGTTGCGGGAATCGAGTCCAGTAGGGACGATGGGGTGGTGGACCTCCCGGTGATGCCGCCCATCGCGCCGATGCTCGCCAAGGCGGTCGATGCCGTTCCCGAACAACCCGACGGTGAGCCGGAGTGGTCATATGAACCCAAGTGGGATGGGTTCCGTGCGTTGATTTTTCGCGACGGCGACGAGGTGTACATCGGCTCCCGCGGCGGTAAGGATCTGGCCCGCTACTTTCCCGAGATCGTCGACGCCGCGCGTGTGGAACTACCCGCCAAGGTGGTGCTCGACGGTGAGATCGGCGTGCCGGCGCTGTTGGGTGACACCCATCGGCTCGACTGGGATTCGTTGGCCCAGCGCATCCATCCCGCCGAGTCACGGGTGCAGATGCTCGCGGAGAGAACCCCGGCCATCTTCATCGGATTCGATGCGCTGGCTCTCGATTCCATCTCCGTGATCGACGAGCCGTTCGCCCGGCGTCGGGAGGTGCTGCTGCACGCCGTCGGCGACGACGAGGTGGGACGACGGATCCGTGTCAGTCGCGTCACCACCGATGCCGCCGAGGCCCACGAGTGGTTCTCGGCGTTCGAGGGCGCCGGACTCGACGGGGTGGTGGCCAAACGTCTGGGCGGTCGTTACGTGCAGGGCAAACGGGAGATGCTCAAGGTCAAGCACAAACGCACCGCCGACTGTGTGGTCATCGGCTATCGCGTACACAAGAGCGGCACGGGTCTCGGGTCGATGCTGCTGGGTCTCTACGCCGATGGTCAGCCGCGGATGGTCGGCGGCGCGGGGGCGTTCACCGACCGCAAGCGAATCGAGTTGCAGCAGATGTTCGAACCACTGCGTCTCGATCCGGAGGCACCCGCCGCGGGGCAACCCACGCGCTGGCGGTCGGAGAAGTCGGGGGAGTGGATCCCGATCCGCCCAGAACTCGTCGCCGAAGTGGCGTATGACCAGATGGAGAACGGCCGGTTCCGCCACACGGTCAAGTTCCTGCGGTGGCGACCCGACCGCGATCCCGCCGGATGCGGCTACGACCAGCTCGAGGTGCCGCTGACCTACGATCTGCACGACGTGCTGGAAGGCGCTGACTGACATGGCATCTCGTTCGCCTGCCGAAGAACTCGACGTCGACGGCGTCGCGGTGCGCCTGAGCAACCCGGACAAGATCTACTTTCCCCAACTCGGTGAGAACGGCGGCCGCAAACGCGATCTGGTCGGCTACTACCAACGCGTCGCCGAACACGTGGCGGGCGGGAAAGCCGGTGGCGACGGGCCGATGATGACCGCCGTGCGCGATCGCCCGACCTTTCTGCAGCGATTTCCCGACGGCGTCGACGGTGACGAGATCTACCAGAAGCACATCCCCAAGAAGCGTCCCGAACACGTGCTGTCCACTCGCATCACCTTTCCGTCGGGTCGTACCGGAGACGCGCTGCGGCCCACGATCCCGGCCGACGTCGTGTGGGCCGCCAACCTCGGGACGGTCACCTTCCACACCTGGCCGACGATCTGCACCGACAACGACCATCCCGATCAGCTCCGCATCGACCTCGACCCGCAGCCGGGCACCGACTTCGACGACGTGCGGGCGGTCGCGCTCGACGTGCTGGCCCCGCTGCTCGACGAACTCGGGTACACCGGATTCCCGAAGACGTCCGGCGGCAGGGGGATTCACGTCTACATCCCGGTGGAACCGCGGTGGGACTTCATCGCCGGACGGCGCTGCGTGATAGCGCTGGCCCGCGAGATGGAACGCCGCAAGCCCGACGCGGTGACCACCTCCTGGTGGAAAGAGGAACGCGGACAACGCATCTTCATCGATTTCAACCAGAACGCCCGCGACCGCACGATGGCGTCGCCGTACTCGGTGCGACGCAGCGCCACCGCCCGGGTGTCCACGCCGGTCACCTGGGCCGAACTCGCCGACGTGAATCCCGACGACTGCACCATCTCCACCGTGCCCGAGCTGCTGGCGAAGAGGGGAGATCCGATGGGCGACATCGCCTCTCATCGTCGCGGGCTCGAACCCCTGCTGGAACTCGTGCAGCGTGACGACGCCGATGGTCTCGGCGATATGCCGTATCCGCCGAGCTATCCGAAGATGCCCGGGGAACCGCCGCGGGTGCAACCGAGTAAGAAGGTCGGCGCACACTGGGATTCCCACGGTAACCGCATCACCGGAGGCTGAACCCGCCGTTGTGATCGCCGACCACCGAACACCGGTTGCTCGAGGCCACCCGACCACGAAGGAGATCCGATGCCCGCCACGCACGAACCCCATCCCTGGCCCGAGGTGCCGGTGGCCGAATGGGAGGACACCCGCGACACCGTGCAGTTGTGGACGCAGATCGTCGGCAAGACGCGACTCGCCTTGTCGCCGCCGGAAAATCACTGGTGGAATGTCGCGCTGTATGTGAATTCGGTGGGACTGACCACGTCACTGATGCCCTACGACGGCTACGGGGTGGAAGTGGTGTTCGACTTCACCGCCGACGTTCTGGAGATCGTCACCACTCGCGGCGAGCGACGGCAGGTGCGGCTCGAACCCCGCACCGTCGCCGATTTCTATGCCGATTACCTCGCCCAACTGGGCTCGCTGGGCATCGAGTTCCCGATCTACCCCAAACCCGTCGAACTTCCCGAGGCCACCCCGTTTCCCGACGACACCACGCACGCCGCCTACGACGCCGACGCCATGCGCCGGTTCTGGACGTCGATGGTCAGTGCCAAGCGGGTGTTCGACACCTTCCGCGGACAGTTCACCGGGAAATGCAGTCCGGTGCACTTCTTCTGGGGCGCTTTCGATCTCGCGGTCACCCGTTTCTCCGGAGGTGGCGCACCGCTGCATCCCGGCGGCATACCCAACTGTCCCGACTGGGTGATGCACAAGGCCTACGACGCGCAGTTGTCGAGCGCGGGATACTGGCCGGGCGGCGGTGCGGAAGGGGCGTTCTATTCCTATGCCTATCCCGGACCCGACGGATTCGGTGACGCCGTCGTCGCTCCCGACCCCGCCTACTTCGACGAATCGCTCGGCGAGTTCCTGCTGCCGTACACGGCGGTGCGCAGTGCGTCGGACCCCGATGCACTGGTGCTGGAATTCTTGCAGTCGACCTACGACGCGGCGGCCCGCCTCGCCGACTGGCCGCTGCCGCTGCGCTGAGAAGGACGTAGGGTGATTGATCGCCGGTGCGTCAGGTCGTGCTGGACCGGATTCGAGGTGGGGACATTGAAGAAGACCGCTGTGATGGTCGCGATTCTCGGCGCGGTCGTCGCGACGCTGCTGGCTCCCGCGGCCACCGCGCGCGCCGCCGTCCTACCGGTGCGATCCGGCATGGAGATCGAGGTCCCGCAGACACTCGTCACCGCCGCCGAATGCACCCTCGGCGCCGTCGTCTCGGCCACCGACGCCCTGACCGCAGGGCACTGCGGCAACGTCGGTCAAGACGTCTATACCGGCGGGGGCAAGCGCATCGGGACCATCCGCGCCAACCGCATCAACCAAGGTCTCGACATCGCGATCATCCGCCTGGCGCCCGGCACCAGGGCTGTCGTCGACCCGATCGACTGGTCGTCGGGCTTCCGGAAGGGGCAGACCGTGACCAAGTTCGGTGTGACCTCGGGATTCGGCCGCGGAGTGATCACCGACCCCCGACCCGAAGTGCGCAGCGCGCGCGGCTTCTCGCTGGCCCCGCCGTTCCTCATCCTGCACGACACCGTCAGCGTGGAGTCGAGTCTGGTGTCCCGATCGGGCGACAGCGGGGCGGGTGTGCGGGACGCGAGCGGGCGAGTGATCGGCATCCTGTCGGCGGGGTCGGACACGGCCACCCTGATCGCACCCGTGTCGTTGATTCCCGGCCATCCGCGCTGACCAGGACACCCACCTGCGGCCGCACGCATTTGGGTAGCAGGCGCGACGCCCGCTATCATCGCTGAGCCTGGAGGATTCGCCTAGTGGCCTATGGCGCTCGCCTGGAACGCGGGTTGGGTTAACAGCCCTCGGGGGTTCGAATCCCCCATCCTCCGCCAAATCGTCGAACGCGGTGCGAGTCGGTGAACGCGGGTGGTACAGCCACCGCGTCTACCGGTTCGCGCCGCGTTCTCGCGTTGAATCCGGTGAAGGTGTGCGTCGACCAGGGCCGGTGTGCTCGTTGGGCGCGCGCCTGGTTAGAATTGACGACGGATCCCGCGCGGCGTGCATCCTGTGAACTCCCCCAGGGCCGGAAGGCAGCAAGGGTCAACGGGCTCTCTCGGGTGCGCGGGGTCCCCCATCACAAGGTCACCAGCGCCGTCGGGCCGCGAGAGCCAAAGCCGCGTCGGCCCGGCGAGAGGGCTTCGCGTTGAACTACCACTCGATGAGTGCCGACCAGCTCCGCGCCACCCAGGACGACCTGCGCAAGCTTTACGACGCGCTCTGTGCGGCCGGCCTGAAACTCGACCTGACCCGCGGGAAACCCGCCGCCGATCAGCTCGACCTCTCCAATGAACTGCTGGCCCTGCCCGGCGCCGACGACTTTCGGGACGCCGCGGGCACCGACACCCGTAACTACGGCGGCATCGCGGGCCTGCCCGAACTGCGGGCGATCTTCGGTGAACTGCTCGCCGTGGACCCCGCCAATCTCATCGCTTTCGGCAACTCGAGCCTGGAGCTGATGCATCAGCTCACCGTGTTCTCGCTGTTGCGTGGCAACCCGGACTCCACGACCCCGTGGGGTGCGGCACCCATCAAGTTCCTGTGCCCGTCGCCGGGCTACGACCGGCACTTCGCCATCACCGAGCACTACGGCATCGAGATGATCCCGGTGCCGATGCTGCCGAACGGCCCCGACGTCGACGTGTGCGCGGAACTGACTGCTGCCGATCCGAGCATCAAGGGCCTGTGGGCGGTGCCCACCTACTCCAACCCGACGGGGGCCACCTACACCGAGGAGGTCGCGCGGGCGTTGATGTCGATGCCCGCCGCCCCGGACTTCCGCATCTACTGGGACAACGCCTACGCGGTACACACCCTCGTCGACGCGCCCCCGCCGCCGCTGCCGATCATCGACATCGCCGCGCAGGAGGGCAACCCCAACCGGGTGTACGTCCTGGGGTCCACGTCGAAGATCACGTTCGCCGGTGCCGGCGTCGCGTTCTTCGGTTCCTCGCCGGCCAACGTCGACTGGTTCACCAAGAACCTGTCGTTCTCGACGATCGGGCCGGACAAGATCAACCAGCTCCGGCATACCCGGTTCTTCGGCAGTGCCGCGGGCGTGCACGAGCACATGGCCCGGCACCGCGCCCTACTGGCGCCGAAGTTCGCGCTCGTGCTCGAGATCCTCGCCGACCGTCTCGCCGACTCCAAGGTCGCGGCCTGGTCGGAGCCCGAGGGCGGCTACTTCATCAGCCTCGACGTGATCGACGGCGCGGCCAAGCGGACCATCCAGCTGGCCAAGGAGGCGGGTATCGCGCTGACCGCGGCCGGGTCGACCTACCCCTACAAGGACGATCCGTACGACCGGAACATCCGGCTCGCGCCCACCTTCCCCGGCATCGACGAGTTGCGTGCCGCGATGGACGGCGTGGCCACGTGTGTGCTCCTCGCGGCCACCGAGACGTTGCTCTCGGCCGCCGACTCCTGAGCCGGGATGAGCAGAGTGTCTCGCCGGTGGCTGGTGGCCGCCGGGTTCGCGCTCGTCGGGGTGCTCGCGCTGTGGCTGCAGGACGTTGTGGTGCCCTACACCACACCCTTCTGGGGTCTGTTCGACAATCAGCTCGATCTCGACGTCTATCGTGCCGGCAGCCAGACCGTGCTCGACGGTGGGAGTCTCTACGACGCCAAACTGCTCGGGCAGATGGACTACACCTACGCGCCCATCTCCGCCATCATCTTCTTCCCGTTCGCGTGGATGCCGTTCGAGGCCGCTCGAATCATCTGGACCGCAGGCATTTTCATCGCGCTCTACCTGGTGATCATGCTCAGTTTCCGCTCACTCGGCCGGCGGGCGAGTTGGCCGCTGCGGGTCATCGCGGTATCGCTGGTGGCGGTGTCGCTGCTGCTCGAACCGGTGCGCACCACCATCTGGTACGGGCAGATCAACGTCTTCCTGATGCTGATCGTGCTCGCCGACCTGCTACGACCCGACCGCAGCCGTGTGATGGGAGTCGGCACCGGTATCGCCGCAGGCATCAAGCTGACGCCGCTGATCTTCATCCTCTATCTGGGTCTGCTGCGCCGTTGGCGGGCGATGCTGGGCGTGATCGCCGGGTTCGTCGGCACCATCGTCGTCGGATTCATCGCATTGCCCGCGGAATCGTGGGCGTACTGGACCGACAAGCTCTTCGACTCCAATCGTGTCGGCGCCCCGCAGACGGTCGGCAACCAGTCGATCCGCGGGTGGCTGGCCAATCTGATCCACACCGACCATCCCAACGGGCTGCTGTGGCTGGTGCTGGTGCTGGCCGCGCTGACGCTGGGGATGTACGCGGCGGTTCTGGCGCACCGCAACGGTCAGGAGTTGCTGGCGTTGTCGCTGGTCGGCATAACCGCCTGTGCGATCTCCCCGATGTCGTGGGGGCATCACTGGGTGTGGTTCGTTCCGGTCATGGTGATCTGCGTGCACCTGGCGTTGCGGACCGACCTGTCGGCGCCGCGGCGCGTCGCCGCGGGGCTCGGGCTCGCCTGCCTGATCCTCGTCGCGTTCTCGTGGCGGACGTATCTCGCGCATCCGATCTGGTTCGTGAACAAGACGGTCCCCGACGCCTACCTCATCGGGCTGTTCTTCAAGCACGGCATCGCATGGCTCGAATGGTTCACCGTGTACCCCTACAACGCGGTGTTCCTCGGGACGTCGATCGCGACGATCTTGGTGTTCCGCACTTCGCGGACATCTCCCCTTCCCAGTGCCGACACCGAGCGCGACCCGGTCGGGTAGCCCGTCGAGCGTGCCCGGATCCGAGTCGAGCGTGCCCGGATCCGCGTTGAGCGTGCCCGGATCGAGGTTGAGCGTGCCCGGTTTCGGGTTGAGCGTGCCCGGATCGAGGTTGAGCGTGCCCGGTTTCGGGTTGAGCGTGCCCGGTTTCGGGTTGAGCGTGCCCGGTTTCGGGTTGAGCGTGCCCGGGGTGTCGCCCCCCTGTGGGGCAGCGGCTTGGTGTGTCGGCACCCGCCGGTAGTCTCGACGCGTGGCTCTGTATCGCACCTATCGCCCGGCAACCTTCGCCGAAGTCGTGGGTCAGGAACATGTCACCGATCCGCTGAGCCGCGCGCTCGACAGTGGCCGGATCAACCACGCCTACCTGTTCTCCGGCCCGCGCGGGTGCGGTAAGACGTCGTCGGCGCGCATCCTCGCCCGATCGCTGAACTGCGAGCAAGGCCCCACGTCCACGCCGTGTGGCGTCTGCTCGTCCTGCGTGGCGCTCGCCCCCGGCGGACCGGGCAACCTCGACGTCATCGAGCTCGACGCGGCCAGCCACGGTGGCGTCGACGACACCCGCGAGCTGCGTGACCGCGCCTTCTACGCTCCGTCCGAGTCGCGGTACCGCGTGTTCATCGTCGACGAGGCGCACATGGTGACCAACGCGGGCTTCAACGCGCTGCTCAAGATCGTCGAGGAACCGCCGGAGCACCTCATCTTCGTTTTCGCGACCACCGAGCCGGAGAAGGTGCTTCCCACCATCCGTTCGCGTACCCATCACTACCCGTTCCGGCTGCTCGCCCCGCCGGTGATGCGGGGCCTGCTCGAACGCATCTGCGCCAAAGAAGGTGTCACTGTGGCACCCGACGTCTTTCCGCTGGTCATCCGTGCCGGTGGCGGCTCACCGCGCGACTCGCTGTCGATTCTCGACCAATTGCTTGCCGGCGCATCGGACGAAGGCGTCACCTACGACCGCGCCCTCGCACTGCTCGGCGTCACCGACATCGCGCTCATCGACGACGCCATCGACGCACTCGCCACCGCCGACGGGGCGGGGTTGTTCGCCACCGTGGAGAAGGTGGTCGACGCCGGCCACGACCCCCGACGTTTCGCCGTCGACCTGCTCGAGCGACTCCGGGATCTCATTCTGCTGCAGGCAGTTCCGGACGCAGCACAACGAGGACTGGTGGAGGCTCCCGGCGATCAGCTCGCGCGGATGAACGCCCAGATCGAGAAACTCGGGCCGGGTGGACTCACCCGATTCGCCGAGATCGTGCACACCGCACTCGGTGAGATGCGCGGTACCACGTCGCCTCGGCTACTGCTCGAGGTGATGTGCGCGCGGATGCTGCTCCCCGCGGTCTCCGACGACGAAGCGGCGGTGCTCCAGCGCCTCGAACGGCTCGAATCCGGTGTGCGAGCAACCGCGCCATCGGCACCCACAGCGAGCCCAAGTGGTGAGGGCAGTGCCGCGCCTCCACCACCCCCTCCGTCCGACGATCCGCCGAAGTACGTTCGGCCGTCGCAGCGCAAGGCCGAGCCCAGCCCCGAGCCCGTCGAACCCCCTGCCGAGACTCCGACGGCACCGCAGCCGGTGGCCGACAAGCCGGTGGCAGAGCAGTCCGTGGCACCACAGCCCGTGGCACCGCAACCCGTGGCACCGCAGCCGGTGGCCGAGAAGCCGCCGGTGGAGAAGCCACCCAGTTCGCCGCAACCGCCCGCTGTCACGGTCGACGACGACATCCCGCTTCCCGAGGAGCCCGTCGACGAGTCCGCTGCGCCGCCGGACGAGCCGGGTGTCGCGCGTCGGCCGGCCGCGCAGGCTGCGGAGCCCGTGTCGGAGTCACCGCCGCCGACCGACACCGGCCTTGACGTCGACACCGTGCAACGGCGACTGCAAGAAGTGCGATCCGCGGTTCGGGAGCGTTCCAAGAGCATCGAGCCGATGCTGTCGGCCGCCGTGATCGTCGACCTCGACGACGACGTCGTGGTATTCGGGCATCCGGTGGAGGTGCTGGTCGGCAGGTTGTCGGCGCCACACGCGGTGTCGATCATCCGTGAGGCGTTGCGTGAGGTCTTCGGCACCGACCTCGACGTTCGAACCATCCACCAGGCGCCCGGTGCGGCAGCTCCGTCGGCGTCCGCAGCGCCGACCAAGTCCACACCCAACCGTCGAGCACAAACCTACGCGCGGCCGAGCCGTGCTCGCGGACAATCAGATTCGGGCGAACGGCCAGTCGCGCAGCCCGAAACGGCCGCTGAACCCGAGGAACCCGAACCGCCGCGTCCCGACGACGAGATCCCCGACGCCGAACGCGCCGAGATGGTGGCGGAGGCCCATCGCGGCGGACCTGGCGTCCGTGTCGATCAGGACAAACTCGCGATGGAGCTACTGCAGAACGAACTCGGGGCGCGCCCGCTGGAGTGACACCCGCCGTCCGCTGGTTGAGGGTTGTCCGTTGGTTGAGCGTGGGTCCGCTGGTTGCGCGTCGGTTCGCTGGTTGAGCTTGTCGAAACCACTTGGTGGGCAGTGTCCGCTGGTTGAGCTTGTCGAAACCACTTGGTGGGCACGCTCAACCCGGATAGTCTGCTGGTTGAGCTTGTCGAAACCACCTGGTGGGCACAGTCATCCGGAATCTGGGCACGCTCGACGCGAATCCGGGCACGCTCAACCCGGTCGGTTCGCTGGTTGAGCTTGTCGAAACCACCTGGTGGGCACAGTCATCCGGAATCTGGGCACGCTCGACCCGGATCTGGGCACGCTCGACGCGGATCTGGGCACGCTCGACCTGGATGGTCCGCTGGTTGAGCTTTTCGAAACCATCTGGTGGGCACAGTCATCCGGAATCTGGGCACGCTCGACCCGGATCCGGGCACGCTCGACGCGAATCTGGGCACGCTCGACCCGGATCCGGGCACGCTCGACGCGAATCTGGGCACGCTCGACCCGGATCCGGGCCCGCTCGACCAGCCTAGGGCTGCCACCACGGGCGCAGCGGAAGGTCGCTGCGGCCCTTGGCGTCGAGCTTGGTCGCCAGCACGTGATGAAGCTGAATGATGTTGCGTTCGAATCCGATCCGGCAGCCGGCCATGTACAGGCCCCAGAGGCGGGCGGTGCCCTCCGACACCTCCGCGACCGCCTCGTCCCAATGCTCGACGAGATTACGGTTCCAGTCACGCAGGGTCATCGCGTAGTGATCGCGGAAGTTCTCCTCGTGCAGCACCTCGAGACCGCCAATGTCCTGGATCTTGGAGATGATCTTGCCCGAACCGGTCAACTCTCCGTCGGGAAACACGTACCGGTCGATGAACGAACCGGCGCGCGCGTTCTTGAAGTTGTCCGGCCGGGTGATGCAGTGATTCAACAACATTCCGCCCACGCGCAGCTTGTCTCGCATGAACGAGAAGTACGACGGATAGTTGCTCACCCCGATGTGCTCAGTGAGGCCGATCGACGACACCGCGTCGAAATCACTCTCCACCACATCGCGGTAGTCGCTGTGCCGCACCTCGGCGAGGTCGCCGAGACCCTCGTCGACGATGGCCTGCTTGGCCCAGGCGGCCTGCTCGGCGGAGAGCGTCACGCCCAGCGCCTTGACGCCGTGCCGCGCGGCGTACCGCACCATTCCGCCCCAGCCGCAACCGATGTCGAGTAGCCGGTCACCGGGCTTGAGTCGCAGTTTGTCGAAGATCAGGCGGTACTTGTTCTCCTGGGCGGTCTCCAGCGACGCCTCGAGGTCGGGGTACACCGCGCACGTGTACGTCATCGACGGCCCGAGCACCCACTCGTAGAACGTGTTCGACACGTCGTAGTGATGGTGGATCACCTCCGCGTCGCGGGCCTTGCTGTGCCGCAGGCCTTCGGCGAACCGGCGCCACCGGGGCAGTGCCTCCTGCGGCGGCGGGGCGATCGGACGGAAATGCTCGAGTCCCAGGGAGCGGGCCACGTGGGCCAGGGTGAGCGGAGACGGGCGTTTGAACTCGAGGTCGGCGGCGAGCGCTTGGAGCGCCTCGTACGGATCGCCGGGGTGTGCGCCCACCAGTTCCAGGTCGCCGGAAACGTATGCGCGGGCCAGTCCGAGATCGCCGGGAGCGGTGACCAGATAGGTTGTGCCACGCGGAGTCTTCAGGTTCAGGCCGTACTCGGCGTCGGCGGGACCGGCGGCGCTGCCGTCGTAGGCGGTGATGCGGATGCTCAGGTCGCCGCCCACGATCGCCTCGAAGACCTGCGCCAGGGTCAGTTTGCCGGCGGGTGCCTCGGCCGAGGCCGGTGAACCTTCTCGGAATGTGGTCACTGCTGCTTCACCGCTTTCGCATAGAGGTCGAGAAGTCTGCCGCGTGGGTCGTAGCGCTTCTTGAGTAGCCGATAGTTCTCGCCGCCATACAGCTCGTCGAACTCCTCAGGAGCGTAGAACGATTCGGAGTACAACGACTTGTGGCCGTCGAGTTCGGCCACCTTTCGCTCGATGAGCTTGTTGGTGTGTCCGGGGTCGCCGGGTGTCACCGGGACCGCCGACCAGAAGCCCACATTCACATAGGTGCGACGGGGCTCGAGCGGATACAGCGGCCAGGGACGCACCGCATCGGCGCCGGGCAAGGCCGGCTCCCGTAACCGCAACGGGCACAACCAGAGCGGTTCGATCGGTACATTCTCGAGGAACCACTCGAGGTAGTCCGTGGTGTGCTCGAGAGGAACCTCGATGTCTTGCACCACCCGCTCGTTCGCGGGTAGACCCTTGCGCCGGTTGAGGCGGTCGGCGATGTCGAAACGCTTGTCGTAGCCGATGAGCTTCCAGTAGAAGCTGCTGCGCAGCAATATCTTCGGCCACACGCGGCGGATTCTGGGGTTCTGCGCACCGAAGGCTCGTGAACACCAGAACCAGTCGGTGTCCCAGCGCCACAGGTAGTCGCCGATGGTCAGCCGGTCGCGCTTGGGGGTGGCCGACGGCGCATGCTGGATCGAGCGGTAGTAGATGTCCATGCCGGTGTAGTCGCTGACCGGTCCCGGCTCGTCCGTACGGCGGCCCAGTGTGAGGTACGCCTCGTCGGAGGTGAACACGGTTCCGTCGAGATAGTCGACGGCCTCGCCGTCATGGCTGCGTTCGGTGACGATGGTGCTCATCGTCGCCTCGAGTTCGCGTAGATCGGTGAAACGGATATGCCGCAGTGCGACATACGGCTCCACCCGCTCCAGTTCGATCTTGAGGCGAACCGAATAGCCCAGCGTGCCATAGGAATTGGGGAATCCGAAGAACAGGTCGGAGTAGTCGTTGGTGGGGGTGGCGGTCACGATCTCGCCGTCGCCGGTGAGGATGTCGATCTCCAGGACCGATTCGTGCGGCAGACCATTGCGGAACGAGGTGCTCTCGATCCCGAGTCCGGTCACCGCGCCGCCGAGCGTGATGGTCTTGAGCTGCGGAACCACCAGCGGTGCCAGACCGTACGGCAGCGTGGCGGCCACCAGATTCTCGTAGGTGCACATCCCGGCGACATCGGCGGTGCGCGCGTCGGGATCCACCGAGATCACCCGGTCGAGACCCGACACGTCAAGGCCGGGGTAGGGGTTCTTGGCGCGGGTGCGGAAGAGGTTCGACGTCTTCTTGGCCAGACGTACGGTGGCCTGCGGCGGGATGGCGCGATAGCTCGCCAGAAGCCTCGAGACTCCTGCGTCGAATGCCTGTGCCCCCATCTCCAACCGTGCCGAGTTCACCCGGCTAGCCTAGGACCTGTTCACCAGACCCGCCAATCCGTTGGTTGTTGTTCATCCGAAAAGGAGTACCCGTCGTGGGTGAGATTTCCGCTACCCATTCGATCGAGATCGACGCCACACCCGACGCGGTGGTCGGCGCGCTGGCCGACTACAACGAGGTACGGCCGGCGATTCTCCCGGAGCAGTATCGGGACTACGCGGTGATCAGCGGCGGCAACGGCGACGGCACGGTGGTGCACTGGATTCTGCAGGCCACCTCGAAGCGGCAGCGTGACGTCAAGGCGGTCGTGTCGGTCACCCCCGACACCGTCACCGAACGCGACGAGAATTCCTCGATGGTGACCAGCTACCGCGTGAGCCCCGCGGGTTCGGGCAGCTCGGTGCGGACCACCACCACCTGGACCAGCAACGCAACCGGCGTCGGGGGATTCTTCGAGAAGAGATTCGCGCCGAAGGGTCTCGCCGCGATTCAGGCCGAGGTGCTCGGCAATCTGAAGAAGCGGCTCGAGCAGTAGGCGATTCGAGAAGTCGACAGCGCGAGAAGTACTCGGCGGGCGTCGTGCGCGGTGATGAGCGGCCGCGTCGTCGGGGCCGTGCACGCCCGTCACCGCTGCCGCCGCGCGACGGTGTGGACGCCACCCGGGTGGTGCTGCGTGACGGACCCGAACGAACGGTGCTGCGGTGCCTGCTCGACACGGACTCACTGTCGGGCCTGACCGAAACCGAACTGCGCCGACGTGCCGGACGCGGCGAGATCGTCGACGCCGACGGTGCCCCGGTCGATCTTGATCAACCGGCTCGCCGCAACACCTCGCTGTACCTCTACCGCGACCTGCCCGACGAGGTGCCGATCCCCTTCGAAATGCCGGTTCTCTACCGCGACGAGAACATCGTCGTCGTCGACAAACCCCACTTCCTCGCGACGATGCCGCGCGGCAGGCACGTCACCCAGACCGCGCTCGTCCGGCTGCGGCGCGAACTCGGCAGCGACGAGGTGGCCCCCGCGCATCGCCTCGACCGACTCACCGCAGGGGTGCTGCTGTTCACGCTTCGCCCCGAGGTGCGAGCGTCCTACCAGGAGTTGTTCGCGGCGCGTCGGGTGCGCAAGGAGTATCGCGCGCTGGCGCCCGTCGACGACCGCCTCGCCGACGGGGTGACCGTGCGCGATCGCATCGAGAAGACCTCGGGCGACCTGCGCGCGCTGGTGGTCGACGGCCCGGTGAACGCAATCAGCGACATCACGTTGCTGCACACGGTGCGGCCCGGACCCGAGGCGCTGGGCGTCTACCGGCTGATCCCGCACACCGGCCGCACCCATCAGTTGCGGCTGCACATGGCCTCGCTGGGGACCCCGATCGTCGGCGATCCGCTCTATCCCGAGGTGCGCCCCGACCTCGCTGCGCGACCCGACCACGGCGACTTCGACCACCCGTTGCGGCTCGTCGCGCACTCGCTGGAGTTCGAGGACCCGATCTCGGGGGAGCGCCGACTCTTCCAGTCCCGGCACCGCGTCGACGAACTACCCTGAGGTCCGTGACCATCCGGGCCTCCTACGAGCGGCACCCCGACCTCGGCTGCGAGGCGGTGGTGTTCATCGACGACGAGTCGATGGCCTGCTTCCAGATCCAGCGCGAACTGCTCGCCGACACACAGGTCGCGGGGACCCGGACGGCCGGGAACCCGGAGGGCGGTGATCGGCGCCGGCACCAGCACTGCGTGACAACCGGGGCGAGCGCCCCGATCTACGGGGCCGTCCTCGAGTGGCGCCGCGTCGATGGCAACCGGCTCGAATTCGCCCTCACCCGCCGCGCGGGCATGCTGTTCGGCGAACCGGAACTGTCCTTCGAGATCACACCGGTGGGGGATGCGACGGTCGACGAGATCGTCGAGCATGTCGAGCGGCTGCTCCGCTGAACCCACCGACTACCCTGGACCGCGTGACTCAACCTTTCGATCCCAGCTCCCTGTTCGGCGGTGGCGGCGGTGACGACAACCCGATGGCCGGGCTGCTCGCCCAAGCACAGCAAATGCAGGCCCAGTTGCTCGCCGCCCAGGAGGAAATCGCCGCCGCCGAGGTCACCGGTTCGGCCGGCAACGGACTGGTGAGCGTCACCGGAACCGGCACCGGCGAGATCACCGCGGTGTCCATCGACCCCAAGATCGTCGACCCCGACGACGTCGAGACCCTGCAGGATCTGCTGCTCGGCGCACTGTCGGACCTCGCCGCCAAACGCGACGAACTGACCAGCGAGAAGATGGGCCCGCTCGCGGGCGGACTGGGTGGTTCGGGCGGGCTGCCCGGCCTGGGCTGATGGCGAGTCAGCCGACGGCACCGCAGATGTGTGCGTGCATCCATGTATGAGGGACCGATCCAGGACCTCATCGACGAGCTGGCCAAGCAGCCCGGGCTCGGCCCCAAGGGTGCCCAGCGCATCGCGTTTCACCTGCTTGCCGGCGAGAAGGCCGACATCGACCGCCTGATCGCCGCGCTCGGCAGGGTTCGCGACGATGTGACCTTCTGTGCCGAATGCGGCAACGTGTCGGCCGACCGGCTCTGCCGGATCTGCGCGGATGCGCGACGCGACGCCACCAAGATCTGCGTGGTGGAAGAACCCAAGGACGTGCACGCGATCGAACGCACCAAGGAGTTCCACGGCCGCTATCACGTTCTCGGCGGGGCGCTGGACCCGTTGTCGGGCATCGGTCCCGATCAGTTGCGTATCCGCGAGCTGCTGCGCCGCCTCGCCTCTGCCGACGACGGCGTAGAGGTCAGCGAGGTGATCGTGGCCACCGACCCGAACACCGAGGGCGAAGCCACCGCCACCTATCTGTTGCGGATGCTCAAGGATTTCCCGGGGCTGTCGGTCACCCGCCTCGCGTCGGGCCTGCCGATGGGTGGCGACCTCGAGTTCGCCGATGAACTCACCCTCGGTCGTGCCCTGTCGGGTCGCCGCATCCTCACCTGAACGGGCATCCTCACCTCAACGACGTACTTCCCGGCGAACGACGGCGTGCGACCGCGGCCGGCTGCGGCTTGTTGTCTCACATCCGGTCGAGGCGTCTGCTACAGATGGTGGGTGCCACCCAGGGGAACTCGTCCACGCCCATCGGTCCGGTGCCTCGGGCTGCTCGCCGCCGTGGCCACCTTGATCGCGTTCGCGGCGACCGGCGTGGCGAACGCTCCCGCCACCGCCTCGCCGACGCTGAGTTGGGGCCCGTGCGCACCGATCCACGGTGCCTCCAAGGAGACCCGGTGCGCGACGCTGCGGGTTCCGCGCGATTACGCCGACCCGTCCGGACCCACCATCTCCCTGACCATCAGTCGGCTTCCCGCCCGCGACCAGGCGGCCAAGCGCGGTGTGATCGTCGGGAACCCCGGCGGTCCCGGCGGCGACGCCATCGGGATGTTCAGCGGGCTGACGCCGCCTGCGGCGATGCGCGACGAGTGGGACCTCGTCGCGGTGCAACCGCGTGGCCTGCTCGGCTCCACCCCGGTGCAGTGCAGCGATACGGTGCCCGTCGGCGCCGAACTCGAAATCGGGCGAGCCGGCCGCGAGTCGTGCGAACAGAAGACGCCCGGTTACACCAAGACGATCACCACCGAGACCACCGCTCGCGACATCGAGCAGGTACGACGCGCCCTGGGCGTGAACAAGGTGAGTCTTTACGGCATCTCCTACGGCACCCTGCTGATGTCCACTTATGCGACGCTGTTTCCGCAGCACACCGATCGGCTCGTACTCGACTCCGCGGTGAATCCGGCGTGGATCTGGAACGACGTGCTCGCCGAGCAGACCGCGGGATACAAGGCGCGGGTGAATGCCATGATGACGTGGATCGCTCAGCACGACAACGTCTATCACCTCGGCACCACACCGCTGGCGGTGTATCGGCGCTGGAGTGACCGGGTGACGCTCGAGGCGGGCGTTCCCCCGTCGCTCGCCGCGCCACCGGCACAGGTGGGCGACGTACCGCCGGCCTTCGCGGCCATCGCGCAGCAGTACATCGCCGGGGTGAACCTGACCGCCGAGGCGCGGGCACAACTGGCCAATCTCATCGCGACCCTGGTGGTTCCCGATGGGGTGCAGACCAATTCACGTCTGCTGCTGTTGACCCGGGAAGCCGCACCCGACCGGAACGCCTGGCCAGTCGTCGCCCTGCTGACCTCCGGGCGGTACAAGGCGAAACCGCCGAGCAAAGATGTCGAGAAGATTCTCACCAATCTGCAGCAGATGCAGCAACTCATCCTGTGCAACGAGAATCAGGCACCGGCCCAGCCCGGACTGATCCCCGCCTCGCTCTACGCCAACTTCCTCGTCGGTGACGTCTTCACCGGCCCCGGACTGATCTATCAGTCCGGGATGGCTTGTGCCGGAGCGCCTCCGGTGACCAAGCCGGTTGCCATCGCCAACCGGGGTCTGGCCGTGCAGCCTCTGCAACTCGACAGTGTCGGCGACCCGCAGACCCCGTATCAGGGGTCGCTCGCCACTCAGCGGGCCATGCGCAGTCACCTGATCACCGTCGGGGGCGGCGATCACGGTCAGTTCGGTCGCGACAACGCACCGGTGGACAACGCCATCGTCGAATATCTCCGCACCGGGCGCACCGGGGTCACTGAGGCCCCGCAGGCCCCGATCACCACACCTCTGGTGCCCAAGCTGCCGTCGGCGCCCACGCGTGGCTCCGGGGTGATCTGGTGATCGGAGCAGTATGAGTGTGCAAGTGACTCAAGACCATTCGCCGACTCCCGCGCAAGGTGCGGCGGGAGCGATCGACCCGTATGTCGACGCCCAACTCGACGAGCTCGCCGCCGAGATGGTGTCGGGGATCGTGGCCATCGACGGACCTTCGGGCGCCGGAAAGTCGACGGTCGCCGATGCGCTGGTCGCGAAACTCACCGCCCGCGGCACCGGTGTGGTCCTCGTCCGCACGGACGAATTCGCCACCTGGGACAACCCCGTGGCGTGGTGGCCGGAACTGGAATCGGATGTGCTGCACAGCTTTGTGCGCCGACGTGACTACCGGTACCGCCCGCGGGTGTGGGTCGACGGCGAACCCACCCTCGGCAGCCGGGTCTGGTACCGGTGGGAGCCCTTGCTGATCGTGGAGGGCGTGTCGTCGGCACGACGGCGCATCGCCGACCGCCTCACCTACGCGCTGTGGCTCGACGGTGGGACGGCGCCCGAACGGATCGAACGGGCCGTGGCCCGCGACGGCGAGGCCTCTCGTCCCTTCCTGGAACGGTGGCAACAGTTCGAGCGCGGCTGGTTTGCCGTCGACCGCACCCGGGAACGGTGCCGCGTCCTCGATTGAGCGAGCGCGAAACACCATGTCCTACAACAGTATCAGTGCACTCGACGCCGATCTCGTGGAGTGCCGGGCCTGTCCTCGGCTGGTGCGGTGGCGCGAGCAGGTGGCCCGCGAGAAGCGGGCGGCCTTCGCCGACTGGCACTACTGGGGACGGCCGGTGCCCGGATTCGGTCCGCCCGACGCCGCCATGCTCATTCTCGGTCTTGCCCCCGCCGCCCACGGCGCCAACCGGACCGGCCGGATGTTCACCGGCGACCAGAGCGGCGACGTGCTGTACCGGGCGCTCTACGACGTGGGGCTCGCCAACCGACCCACCGCGATTTCGGCCGATGACGGCCTCACGCTCGACGGAGTGCGGATCACCGCACCGGTGCATTGCGCACCGCCGCAGAACAAGCCGACCCCCGATGAGCGGGACCGATGTGCGCACTGGCTGCATGACGAACTCGACCTGCTGCTGCCGACGCTGCGTTCGGTGGTGGTGCTCGGCGCGTTCGGATGGCGCAGCGCACTCACCGGATTCGCCGACCTGGGCTGGCAGGTCCCGCGACCGCGACCGCGCTTTGCCCACGGTGCGCGCACCACCATCGTCCGGGACGGCCGCGAGCTGTCGGTGTTCGCCAGCTACCACGTGAGCCAGCACAACACCTTCACCGGCCGGCTCACGCCGGCGATGCTGCGCGCGGTGCTGATCGCCGCGGGACGGCATGCGGGTCTGTCCGTGACCGGAGATGACTACGATGGCAACGATGAGTGACGTTGTGCGCCGGATGACCGGTAGGGCACCGGAATCGGCCTGCCGGTGCGGACATTCACGAAGTGCGCACCAGCACTACCGTTCGGGTACCGACTGCTCGCGGTGCGGGGCACAGGACTGCGCGCGGTTCCGCTTCGCACCGTGGCGCCGCCCCGTCGACTGAGGCCGGCGGCCCGCGAAGGTGTCAGCCCCGGCGGCCGGCGGCGAGTCGTTCGCGGCGCAGCAGATCCACCTCGGGCAGATCGAGCGGGGCCAGCGAATCGACCCCGATGGCCCGCGCGAGCAACAGATCGGCGAGTTGGGGATTGCGGGCCAGTGCCGGGCCGTGCATGTAGGTGCCGATCACCGACCCCTGGACCACTCCTTCGGTGCCATCGCCGACGCCGTTGCCGACGCCGTGCCGGACCCGCGCGAGAGGCTTCGCGTCGGACCCGAGAGTGCTTCCGCCGCGGTGATTCTCGAATCCGGTCAACGGATCGGTGAGTTCCGGTTCGACAGGGTCGGTGACGAGTTCGCCGATGCTGCGGGTGGCCTGCGGTGAGGTGGTGAGATCGAACAGCGAGATCCCGTCGACCCGTTCACCCGCCGACGTCTCGTACCAGTGGCCGAGAACCTGGATCGCCGCGCAGATGGCGAGCACGGGACGTCCGGCCGCCGCAGCCCGCTGCAGTCCCGGAAACCGTGCGAGATGCCGGGTGGCCAGCCGTTGCGCATAGTCCTCGGCGCCACCGAGGGTGTACACGTCGAGCGAGTCGGGTACCTCGTCGTCGAGGGTGATCGAGACCACCTCGGCGTCGATGCCGCGCATCCGCGCCCGCTGCCGCAGCACCAGCGCGTTGCCGCCGTCGCCGTAGGTGCCCATCACGTCGGGCAGTACCAATCCGATCCGCAGCGTCGACTCACTCACGGCTGCCCCTTCCGCGCGCGTTCGGCCCGATCCATCGCGATGCCGAGGTCGCGGAACGCGGTGTAGTTGGCCAGCACTTCGACGCGGCCGGGCGGGCACGATTCGATGGCCTTCATCGGGTCGGGGATGGTGGTGTGTTCGGCACCTGCGTAGAGCAGCCGCACCGACAGGTCGGCGGCCCGCTCACCGGCGGCCACCACAGCCATGGTCTCGAACGCCTCGAACCGCACGTCCCACAGCCACGACAGGTCCTCGCCGTCGGGAACCTGCCCGTTGACGGCGATCACCAGTCCGTCGGCGTCCTGGTCGATCATCGACAGTGCTTCCTGCCAGCCCGCGGGATTCTTCGCGAGCAGAGTACGCACGGAGTGGTTGCCCACCTGGTGGATGCCGTAACGCCCGGCCACCTCGCCCACGGTGCCCACGGCCGCGACCGCCTTCGCCGGGTCGGCGCCCATCGCGACCGCCGCCGCCACCGCCTGGGTGGCGTTGCCCCTGTTCGCGCGGCCGGGCACGCTGAGCGTCATCGGGGCGACGAAGCCGCCGGGTCCGTAGATGTTGTCGTCGTCGAACCACCACTCGGGTGTGGGACGGCGGAAGCTCTCGTCGCCGGTCGAGTACCACTCGACACCGGTATGGACTGCCGGGACCGCGTGTTCTGTGGTTGCCGTCGGGTCGGTGGTGGCGCGGGCGATCGGCTCGCCGGTACGTGGACAACTCACCGAGTCGCCCACCCAACTCGAACCGGCCGCCACCCACACCACCTTCGGTGCGTCGAACGCCGCCGAGGTGACGAGCACGTCGTCGCAGTTGGCCACCACCGTCATCTGCGGATGGCGGGCGATGCCCGCACGCAGCCTGCGTTCGATCATGTTGATCTCGCCCACCCGGTCGAGCTGGTCGCGCGACAGGTTCAGCATCACCAGCACCTCGGGGTCGGTGGCGTCACTGACGTGCGGCACGTGCAGTTCGTCCACCTCCAGTGCACAGATCGGTGCCGATCGCTGCAGGCTGAGGGTGGCGATGATGCCGGCGTCCATGTTCGCACCGTCGGCCTGGGTGGCAACCTCGCCGAGTTCGGAGAGCGCGGCCGCGGTCATGCGTGTGGTGGTGGACTTGCCGTTGGTGCCGGTGACCAGTGCGGTGCGTTTGCCCGCGGCGAGGCGGCGCATGATCTGCGGATCGATCTTCTCGGCCACCAGGCCACCGATCATCGACCCCTTGCCCCGTCCCGCGGTGCGCGAGGCCCACCGAGCGGCCGACGCAGCGCCCAGCGCCACGGAAGTGCGGAGCGGGATGCGGGTGGTTGGGTGGGCGGGTGGGAGACCCGGAAGTGACGCTCGATCGGGCATGGGGAGAGTCTGTCACAGCTGCCCCAGGGGTGCCGTGAGGGACGGCGTCGTGGCCGGTGCACCCGCCCGGTAGTCTCGGCGCCGTGAGCCGCGCCACATCCTCCACACTGCCCCTCCCGCTGCGTCCGATGCGTTCGGTCCTGCTGGGCACTGGCCGCATTCCGGCCCCGGTGTTCGACGCCGTGTCCCGATGGTGCCCGGTGAATGCCGACGGCGAACACGTGAGCCCGGAACTCGCGGCCATCGGAGTGGTCACCAGGCTGCTGCCGGCCGTCGGGTTGGGCGACGACGACGTCGATCAATCCCGTGCCGGCATGGAGATCGGGGCGGCGCTGACCACCGAGAAGCCGGTTGCGCTGGCGGTGGAGGAGGATCTCGAATTCGACGGACCGGGTGGTCCGGTACCGGCGACCCGATACCGCTTCGGTGTGGACACCACCGGCGTGATCCTGTTCTTCCACGGTGGCGGTTTCACCCTGGGTAGTCGTTCCTCCCACGACGGGATGGCGCGGCGTCTCGCCGTCGACACGGGGGCCGACGTGGTGTCGGTGCAGTACCGGCTGGCTCCGGAGAATCCCTTTCCCGCCGCGCTCGACGACGCGCTGGCCGCCTGGCGTGGCGTGGTGGCGGCCGTGCCGGGATGGGGGGTGGGCAGTGACCGGCTCGTGGTCGCCGGCGACAGTGCCGGCGGCAACCTCGCCGCGGTGCTCGCCCAGCAGGTACGCGGCCAACCCGTGACGCCGGCACTGCAAGTGCTGATCTACCCGATGACCGACATGTCACGGGAGCATCCGTCGATGAACGAGTTCGCCACCGGCTACCTCCTGACCCGCGAGCGGATCGAGTCGTTCAACGACTCGTACGTGCCCAATCTGGATCAGCGGGCAGATCCGCGCGTGTCACCGCTTCGCGCGGAAGACTTTTCGGGGCTTCCGCCGGCCATCGTGGTGGTGGCCGGATTTGATCCGCTCCGCGACGAGGGCATCGCCTACGCCGATGCGCTCACCGCAGCCGGAGTACCGGTGACCCTGCAGCGCGCGGGTTCACTCATTCACGGCTTCGCCAATCTGACCGGCATCAGCCCGATTTCGTCGCAGGCGGTGAACAGGTACACCGCCGCGATCGCCGAGGCGCTGTCGGCTCAGCCGGGCTGACCCGCGCGCTGTTCGCGGTGTGCGGTGTTCGGGAAGTCGCCGGCGACCACGGCGGCGAGTTCGACAAACGCGCGACGCGTGCGCTTGTGCAGCAGTTCGAGATCCACCTCGGCGCCTTCGGCAAGATGGTCGTCGAACGGAATCTGCTGTACGGCACGGCTCTTGGTGAGGAAGTGCTGCGAGAGCTGGTCGAGATCGATGGTCGACGACCCGGCCCGCGACGAACCGATCACCACCACCGACTGTGCGGCGAGGGCGCCGTAACCGTGCGCGTGCAGCCAGTCGAGTGTGGCGGCCGCGCTGCGCGCGCCGTCGATCGCCGGTGAGGTCACCAGGATCAGCATGTCGGCGTGATCGAGCACGCCGTTCATCGCGGAGTGGCTCAGTCCGGTGCCGCAGTCGGTGATGATGATGTTGTAGTGCCGCCGCAGGATCTCCATCACCTTGCGGTAGTCGTCCTCGCTGAACGCTTCGGCGGTCGCCGGATCACGTTCGGAGGCAAGAACTTCCAGTCGATTCGGAGCCTGCGAGGTGTGCGCGCGGACGTCGGAGTAGCGGGTGACGTTCTCATCGGCGATCAGGTCACGCACCGTCGACGACGTCTGCTGCGGCACCCGCTGGGCGAGGGTGCCCAGGTCGGGGTTGGCGTCGACGGCGATCACCCGGTCGCCCCGCAGCGAGGCGAGGGTGGCGCCGAGTCCGACGGCCGTGGTGGTCTTGCCGACGCCGCCCTTGAGGGAGAGCACGGCGATGCGGTAGTCGCCGCGGATGGGTTGGTTGACCCAGCGGACGAGTTCCGCGTAGTGCAGGTCGTCGGGCGAATCGCCCGGGTTGATCTTGCCTCCCGACGCCTTGTAGAGCATGCGTCGCCATCCGCTCGCCGGCGCGTGCTGGGCGCGGCGCAGCAGGGGCACCTCGTCGAGCGACGACACCGGACGAGGGCCGGGAGGCATCGGCGGGGCCATCGGGGGCGCGGTCCGGGGCGCCACCGGCGGTCCATATCCGGCCGGTGGACCGGACTGGACCGGGGGTACCGCAACGGGCTGGGATTCGGGTTCCGGGGCCGGAATCCAGCTGGGCAGTGGCTGATTCGACTGATCGTCGGGCATGTGTGGGTGTCCCTCGTGCTCAGATGGTGGTGTGCTCAGGCGTTGGGCGGCCAGGGCATGGGCGGTCCGGGCGGTGGACCCGGTTGCTGCGGCGGACCCGGGTAGTGCATCGCGCCCGGATGGGGTGCGGCGTGGACCGGTGGCGCCGGGGCGAAGGAGTCGGCCACCGTCGCAGCGAGTTCGAGGAACGCCGTGCGCGTGCGGCGGTGCATGTTGTCGAGTTCCACGTGCGATCCGGTGGCCAGGTGGTCGTCGAACGGGATGATCTGCACAGCGCGGGTGCGGCCCAGGAAATGCTGGGTCAGCATGTCCAGGTCGATGGGTGCGCTGCCGGGTTTCGACGCGGAGATCACCACCACCGCCTGTTGCGCGAGATGCGCGTAGCCGTGTGCATTGAGCCAGTCCAGGGTGGCCGACGCGCTCTGGGCGCCGTCGACCGCCGGAGAGGTCACCAGCACCAGCGCGTCGGCGGAGCCGAGCGCGCCCTGCATGGCCGAATGCACCAGACCGGTGCCGCAGTCGGTCATGATGATGTTGTAGAAGTTGTCGAGAATCGACACCACCTGCCGGTACTCGTCGGCGTCGAATGCCTCCGAGATCGCCGGATCACGTTCGGAGGCAAGAACTTCCAGTCTACTCGACGCCTGGCTGGTGTGCCGGCGCACATCGGGGTAGCCGACGATGCCCCGATCGTGCAGCAGGGTGCGCACCGTGGAAACGGTTTGCTGGGGCACCCGGTTGGCGAGGGTCCCCAGGTCGGGATTCGCGTCCACCGCGATCACGCGGTCACCACGCAGCGAGGCGAACGCCGACCCCAGGCCCAGCGTGGTGGTGGTCTTGCCGACGCCACCCTTGAGCGACAGCACCGCGAGGTGGAACTGGCCGGTGATGGGCCGGCGGATACGCGCGATCATGGCGTCGAGTTGCTGCTGGGACTTGCTCTGGCCGAGGTTGATCAGTCCGCCCGATGCCGTGTGCACGGCGCGGCGCCATCCGCTGGTGGGCGGTGCGGTACGTCCCTGCTCGGGTGACATGGCGTATCCCGGCGGCATCGTGTGCGCAGGCGGATAGCCCGGCGGGGGGCTCATCGGCGGGGGGCTCATCGGCGGGGGCCCCATCTGCGGTGGATTCACTTGTGGCGGAGCGGCATACCCCGGCGGCGGCACCGGCGCGACGGGCATGGGCGGATGCGGGTGAGCAGGCGGACCCGGATGGGCGGCGGGGCTCTGCGGCGGGAAGCGGTCGGTGTCGACGGGGGCGGCGTACACCTCACCCGGCGGGTTGTCGGCGTCGGTGTGCAGCCAGGGCGGCTGCGCCCCCTCGGCATCGGCGTGCGACATCGGTGTGACTGTTCCCCTCGTGCGGTCCCCCCGGCCCGAAGGACCGCGTTCGAATCACGATAGTAGGGCGCCCACCCGCCGACGGCTCGGCGGGTACCACAGATGTGGTGGAGTTCTGCTCGTCACGCGGGAGTCGACGCCTTCTCGGGATGCGCCGACCTCCCGCGACGACCGGCGGTCGGAACCGGCCGGGAGCGCGGGGACGCGAGCACCCCGGCCGCGCACCCGGCAATGACCAGTGCGGCACCACCGAGTTCGATCACGGTGGGCACCTCACCCAGGATCAGCCATGCGGCGGTGATGCCGACCACGGGCACCAGCAGCGACAACGGCGCCACCCGACTGGCCGGATGCCGTTGCAACAGCGTGGTCCACAGACCCGACCCGGCGATGGTGCCGAGCAACACCACATACGCGAGGCCGGCGAGAGCGAGCAGGCCCGACGACGTGCCGACGGTGACCACGGCATGGAATCCGGCCGACGGCCCCTCGATCACGAGGCTGAGCAGGTACAGCGGGATCGGTGGCACCACCGACATCCAGAGCGTCATCCGCAGGGCGTCGTCGGGCCGGGCCAGCCGGCTGCCGATGTTGCCGAAAGCCCAAGAAAGACCGGCGAGCACGGTGAGGACCATCGGTATCAGGATGCCCAGACCGAGCGTGCTGTGTCCGGCGCGGTCGATGCCGATCAGCACGATGCCGACCACCGCCACCACGATGCCGATGATCTGGGCGGGCACCAGACGCTCACGCAGGAACAGCACCCCGAGCAGCACCGTGAACGGGGCGGACGTCTGCAGCACCAGGGAGGCGAGTCCGGTGGGCATCCCGAGGCTCATCGCGAGGAATAGGAAGGCGAATTGCCCCACACCGAAACCGAAGGCGTACAACAGGAACCACCGCAGCTGCACGCGCGGGAAACGCACGAACATCATCACCGGCACCGCCATCACCGCGAACCGCAGTGCGGCGAAGAAGAACGGCGGGAAGTGGTCGAGCCCCACCCTGATGGCGATGAAGTTCAGACCCCAGAGCACCACCACGGTGAGACCCAGAAGACGATCGCGTGTGGACATGACTCCATGATGTGGGGGTCATCGATGAAGAACAATCGAATTTATCTGGATGGACAGTTCAGTTGTGCTTCACTGTTGGTCCCGAAGGGCACCCCCGGCCCGCGCGGCTCACCGCCAGCCGAGGGCGGGGGCGACGTCGGTGAGGATGGACTCGATGACGTGCGCGTTGTACTCCACGCCGAGCTGGTTGGGAACTGTCAGCAACAGCGTGTCGGCGGCCGCGATGGCCTCGTCCTCGCGAAGCTGCTCGATGAGCTTGTCCGGTTCGTCCGCGTACGAGCGGCCGAACCGTGCGGTACCGCCGTCGATCATGCCCACCTGGTCGCGGTCGTTGCGATCACCGCCGAAGTACATCCGGTCGGTCTGCGTGGTCAGCGGAAAAATGCTGCGGCTCACCGACACCCGCGGTTCACGGGTGTGACCGGCCTCGGCCCACGCGTCGCGGAAACGGTCGATCTGCTCGGCCTGCAACTTGTGGAACGGGATGCCGGTGTCCTCGGTCAGCAGCGTGGAACTCATCAGGTTCATCCCCTGCTGGGCGGTCCACTCGGCGGTCGCGCGACTGCCCGCACCCCACCAGATGCGGTCGCGCAGACCGTCGGACTGCGGCTCGATGCGCAGCAGACCCGGCGGGTTGGGGAACATCGGCCGCGGATTGGGTTGCGCGAACGCGGTCCCCTTGATCACCTTGAGGAACACGTCGGTGTGCGCACGCGCCATATCGGCGTCGGTCTCACCGTCCGACGGGGCGTAACCGAAGTACTTGTAGCCGTCGATCACCTGCTCGGGTGATCCCCTGCTGATGCCGAGCTGCAGACGTCCACCAGAGATGAGGTCGGCGGCCCCGGCGTCCTCGGCCATGTACATCGGATTCTCGTAGCGCATGTCGATCACGCCGGTGCCGATCTCGATCGTGCTGGTCTTCGCGCCGATCGCGGAGAGCAGCGGAAACGGCGAACCGAGTTGGCGGGCGAAGTGGTGGACCCGGAAGTAGGCGCCGTCGGCGCCGAGTTCCTCTGCTGCCACGGCCAGGTCGATCGACTGCAGCAACACGTCCGACGCCGTGCGCGCTTGCGACCCCGGCGACGGCGACCAATGTCCGAACGAGAGAAAACCTATCTTCTTCACAGAGACTTCAACCGGACTGCGGTCCGGATTGTTCCCGGCCGCGTGCATGAGTCGATGAAGCAGATCCGAATTGATCGGCTCCCAAACCTTAGTATTGCTATATGGAGGTCAAGCGCCTGCGGTTGCTCCGCGAGTTCGCCGATCGCGGATCGGTGGGCGAGGTGGCCGCCGCCATGCACATGACGCCGTCGGCGGTCTCCCAGCAACTCAAGGTGCTGGCCAAGGAGGCCGGAGTCGACCTGCTCGAACAGGACGGCCGCCGGATTCGGCTCACCGGCGCCGGACGGGCCCTCGTGCTGCGCGCCGACGAGGTGATCGCCGCGGTGGATCGTGCCCGCGAGGAGATGGCGGCCTACCGATCGGGAAACGCGCAGGTGCGCCTTGCGATGTTCCCCTCGGGTGCCACCCTGCTGCTCCCCGACGTCCTCGAGCGCGCCGCGGCCGAGCACATCGACATCGTCGCTTCCCATCTCGACGTCGCCTACGCCGACGCCCCGCCCGCGCTGGCCGATTTCGACGTGGTGGTGACCCACCGTGATGAACGCATGCCGCCGGTGACCGACCCACGGGTCCGGGTCACCGAACTGATGCGCGAGCCGCTCGACGTGGTGGTGTCGGCGGCCTCGCCGTTGGCGGTACGGAACTCGGTGTCGGTGTCCGAACTGGCCGACCACGACTGGATCAGTGTGGAGGGCGGATTCCCGGTGGACGACGTGCTGCTGTCGATCTCCGCGCTCACCGGAGTGGCGGCGCGCGTGACGCAGCGGATGCTCGATTTCACCACCATCGAGGCACTCGTGGCCGCCAACCACGGAATCGCGCTGATGCCACGATTCGCGGTGCGCCACCCCGGGGTGCGTGCGGTGGAACTCAAAGGGGTTCGTGCGGCACGGGTCTACGAAGCACTGACCCGATCGCGAATCGGAACGGCCGTCGACGACGTGGTCGCGGCGTTGCGGTCGGCTGCCGCGGGTCATACCCGCTGAGTCGAGCATCCGGCGAGACTCACATCCGTTCTGCCACACGGCGTGCGGCGAGTTGCACCGCCTCCCACACCGTGGCGAAGGGTGGGGCGTAGGCCAGGTCCATCTCGGCCAGATCATCCACCGTCATCTCGCCCCACAGCGCGGCGGCGACCGTGTCGATCCGTTTGCCCGACGCCGGGCCGCCGACGATCTGGGCGCCGAGGATTCTGCGCGTGGACCGGTCCGCGGTGATCAGCGTGGCGATGGGGGCGGCGGCGGCCAGATATCCGCTGGCGGTGTTGCTTTCGGTGATCAAGGAGAAGACGTCGTAGCCGAACCGGTTGGCCACCTCCGTGCTCAGGCCGGTGCGTGCGATCTCCAGATTGGTTGCACCGGAGACGAATCGGGTGATTGCGGTGCCGAGCACGCCGGGGAAGCGACGGTCGTCGCCGGCGACGTTGTAGCCGCAGACGCGGCCCTGCTTGTTGGCGTGAGTGCCCAGCGGGGCATAGATCCGGGTTCCGGTGATCCGGTCGACGACCTCGCAGCAGTCACCGGCGGCCCACACGTTGTTGGCGACGCGTTGGCGGTCGTCGGGCAGGTAGCCGCCGTGCACGCCGATGGGAACCCCGGCGGCGGCACCCAGCGACGTCGACGGGCCCACGCCGAGCGCGAGCACCACCACGTCGACCGGGATCTCACGTCCCGAGGCGGTGGTCAGCGACCGGATGGTGCCCGACGTCGACGTGTCGGCGCCGGTGACGACGGTGCCGGTGAGCACCTCGACACCGGCGGACACCAGGCCCGATTCGATGCGCGCACTCATCTCGGGGTCGAGTTTGCTCATCACCGTGGTTCGGGTGAGGAGCGTGGTGTCGAAACCGCGTTTGGCGAGCGCCTCGGCCATCTCCAGGCCGATGTACCCACCGCCCACCACCACCCCGCGCCGTCCGCTGCCGATCAGCAGATCGAGCCAATAGCGGGCATCCTCAAGCGTTTTCGCCGGATGGACTCCGTCGATGAGCGCGCCGGATGTGTCGCGTGCCCAGGGCGGAACGGTGGCGTCTGCGCCCGTGGCGAGGACGAGCTCATCGAAGTGCAGTTCCGATTCGACGCCGTCGTCGGTCCAGGTGGTGACCGTCTGCGCGGAGATGTCGAATCCCGTGACGGTGGTGCCCAGACGCAGGTCGACCCCCATCTCGCGGTGCTGGACGGGAGTGCGGGCGGTGAGGTCGTCGGTCGAATCGACCAGTCCACCGACGAGGTAGGGGATTCCGCAGGCGGAATACGAAGTGTCGGAGGTCTTTTCGAGTACCACCACGTCGACGTCCCGATGCTTAGTGCGGGCCGTGCGCAGTGCCTGGTGAGCGGCACTCATTCCGGCAGCATCGCCGCCGACCACCACGATCCGTTTCACCCGCGCCACCCTACCCGCGGCCCGAGCCTCGGATAGTCGGTCGGTGTCGGGCGCTGGTGCCGTAGTTTCGCTAGTGCCGTAGTTTGGTGTCACCAGATGACACCGATCTACGGCACTGTCATTCTCTGCCCGTCAATCCACTCTCTGCCGTCAATCCACTCTTTACCTTCAATCTCCGAGTCGACGCAGTTCTGCCACGATTTCATGCCGATTCATACCGTTCGGGTGATGGATGCCGGCATACCGGGTGTAAGAGTCAGAGTATGGACGATTCCTCTGTGGACAGCGACGTCGACACCGATGTCGAAATGGGCCCCATCGATTACCTGCTCGTCGAGTTTCCCGCCGATCACGAGCCCGACGGCTCGGCGCTTTCCCTGCTGCTCGACCTGGTTGATGCCGGCACCATCCGGGTCCTCGACCTGGCGATGATCCGCCGGGAGCCCGACGGGTCGGCGGTCGGAGTGGACTTCGCCGACGTCGACTTCACCGGCGACATCGACACCGGTTTCCTGGCCGAGGCGTCGAGCGGTCTGCTCGACGAGACCGATCTGGCCGAGGCGGCGTCGGCGCTGGAGCCGGGATGCCTCGGCGTGCTCGTCGTCTACGAGAATCTCTGGGCTGCGCCCTTGGCCACTGGTCTGCGTCGCAGCGGGGCGCAGCTCGTGGCGTCCGGCCGCATCCCCGTCAACGCCCTCATCGCCGCGCTCGACGCGGTCGAGGAAGCAGCGGAGGACTGACGCGCAGGGCCGGAGCTCGACTCACGCACACGATCGACCACTCACACCGAACGAAAGCAGGGACCCATGCCAGGACTACTACGAGGGGTGGCCCGCACGGCGGTCATCGCCGGCACCGCCACCTCGGTCTCGAACCGCGTGTCACGCCGACAGGGGGAGCGCTGGGCGCGCCAAGAAGCCGCGGCCCAGCCCGTCTACCAGCAGCCCCAGCCCGTCTACCAGCAGGCACCGCCGGCGTACGCGCCCCCGCCGCAGGCTCCGCCGGCCGCATCGACCGAGGACCGCATCGCTGCACTCGAGCAACTCGGCGATCTGCGCGCGCAGGGAGTGCTGACCGACGCCGAGTTCGACGCGGAGAAGCGTCGCATCCTCGGTTCCTGACCATAAGCATTGCGCCGAACAGGTTTTCGCCCAGTAGGTATGTGTCCGGTCGGCAATTCGCCGAGTGGGTAGTCACAGAAAGGGATCAGATGAGTTACCAAGACCCGTCGACGGAGCAGAAGTGGGCCGGTGGTCTGTCCATCGCGGCCGCCGCAATACTGCTGATCGTGGGCATCCTGGAATTCTTCCAGGGCGTCTCGGCCGTCGCCGCCGACAACCTCTTCGTCGTCGGACCCAATTACATCTACAAATTCAACCTCACCACCTGGGGCTGGATCCACATCGTCATCGGCGTCATCATCGCCATCACGGGGCTCATGCTGTTCTTCGGCTCCACCCTCGCGCGTGTGCTGGCGGTGGTGTTCCTGGCACTGTCGGTGATCGCCAACTTCCTGTGGATCCCCTACTACCCGTGGTGGTCGATCACCTTGATCGCGCTGGCACTGGTCGGCATCTGGGCGGTGTCCGTCTGGGACACCGACGAAGAGTGATGAGTCCGGATTCACCATGAACGCTCCGACCACCGACAGCGAGCGCGTCACCGCCCCCGCCGCGTCGTTCGCTACGGTCGCGGACCGGCAGGCACAAGGCATCGACGCCCGTGAACGCCTACCGCTGTCGTCGGTGGGAGATCTCGACGAGGAGGCCGATCGGGACCCGATCGGCCTCCTCCTCGAGCAGGCGACTTCTCGGGTCCCCGAACTCGTTCCGGTTCGCCACGGCCGAATGGCGCTGTCTCCCTTCACGTTCTATCGGGGTGCGGCGCTCGTCATGGCCGACGACCTGAGCCGCACGAAGAACTCGGGTCTCACGGTGCAGCTCTGCGGTGACGCCCACCTCTCGAACTTCGGCCTGTTCGCGACCCCGGAGCGCCGATTGGCCTTCGACGTCAACGATTTCGACGAGACCTACCCGGGACCGTTCGAGTGGGACGTCAAGCGACTGGCCGCCAGCCTCGCCGTAGCGGCCCTGCAGAACGGGTTCGAGCGGAGGGCGGCCAAGGAAATCGCCCGCTCATGCGCCCGCGAGTACCGCGAAACGATCGCCCAGCAGTCCGAGATGGGCACGTTGCAGAGCTGGTACATGCACGCCGAGCCGACCCGCAAGCTCGTCAACATGCGTGACATGATCGACGCGGCCACCGCCAAGAGCATCCGGAAGCAGATCGACAAGGCGTGGCGGCGAGACAGCCTGTCGGCGCTGACCAAACTGACCACCGTGGTCGACGGCGAGCTGCGATTCGTCAGTGCCCCACCGCTGATCGTTCCGATCGAGGAACTGTGGAGCTTGGAGAGCTCGCGCGATATCTACGCCGAGTTCGGCGACCGCCTCACCGCGTTCCGCGCGACGATGGAACCCCGACATCGTGTTCTGCTCGACAAGTTCCGGCTCGAACGGGTGGCCCGCAAGGTGGTGGGCGTGGGCAGTGTGGGCACTCAGGCCTGGGTGCTGCTCTTCCGCGGTCGTGACGAGAACGACCCATTGATCCTGCAGGCCAAGGAGGCGCAGGAGTCGGTCCTCGCGCGCTACCTCGACGGCCCGACCTTCGACAATCAGGGTCGGCGCGTGGTGCAGGGGCAGCAACTCACCCAAGCGGTCAGCGACGTCTTCCTCGGCTGGGACTCGGGCCGCGGACACGACGGTGTGTCGCGCGACTTCTATCTGCGCCAGCTACGGGATGCCAAGGGCTCCATCCTCATCGAAGGGCTCGACCAAGGCGGTCTCGATGCGTACGGGCGTGCGTGTGGCCGCGTGCTGGCGTATGGACATGCCCGCTCGGGTGACGCAGTGGCGATCGCCGCGTACCTCGGCGACGCCGAAGAGTTCGACAAGAGCATCATGCGCTTCGCGTCCAGATACGCAAAGCGCAACATGGCAGACCACGCCGTCTTCGTCGATGCCATCACCGCGGCCAAGATCCCCGCCATCACCGACATCTGAAAGCGACCCACGTGTCCGACGACGCCTCCGGCTCGATCGATGAGCCATCACCGAATGCTGCCGACAGCATCCCCGATCCGTTGAGCACCGACGAGCGCGCCGAACTCGAGCGCCTGCGCGCCCAGGTGGCCGAACTCGCCGCAGGTGGCGACACCGCCGTAGCTGCCGCCGCATCCCCACGCCGCCGGGTGAACTGGCGCGCGGTGGGAGCCATCACGCTGGTCATTCTGTGCGCTGTGGTGGCGCTGCTGTCGGTGACCACACGGTTTGTGCGCAGCCAGATCCTCGACACCGATCACTACGTCGCCACAGTAACGCCCCTCGCGTCGAATCCTGCTGTGCAGCAACAGGTCACCAACGCGATCGTCGACGAGATCAACGGCCAGGTGAACATCAAGCAGATCACCACCGATGCGCTGACAACTCTGACGGAACTGACTCCGGCCGACCGGCCTCGCGTCGACCAAGCCGTTGTGGGGCTGGCGCCGGTGATCGCCGGCCAGGCCGAGGCCTTCATTCGCTCCACCGTGGCCGAGTTCGTCGGATCCCAGCAGTTCGAGGAACTCTGGGTCACCGCCAATCGAGAAGCGCACGCGGCAGTGGTCGCCGCCGTGACCGGCGACACCCGCCACGGCGCGATCCAGGTCGACACCGACAACGGGTCGATCAGCATCCAACTCGGACCGATCATCACCCAGGTGAAGCAGCGGCTGACCGAACGCGGGTTCGCGTTCGCCGACAGGATCCCGGTGGTCAACAAGGACTTCGTGATCTGGCAGTCCAAACACCTGGTCCGCGCCCAGAACCTCGTCAGCGCCCTCGACAAGGTGGCCGACATTCTGCCGTGGCTGACCATCCTGGTGATCTTCGCCGCGGTGGGTGTCGCGGGGCGCGGTCGCCGGATGCGCACGCTGGCCGCCGTGGGCGTGGCGGTGGTGCTGGCCATGCTGGTGCTGGCGCTGGCAGTCCTGGTGGGACGGTCCGTCTATCTCAGCGAGATGCCCACAGATGTGCTGTCCCAACCGGCCGCACAAGCCATCTTCGACACCGTGATCAACCCGATGCGCTTGGCACTGCGTGCAGTCGCGGTGGTCGGCCTCGTGCTCGCTCTCGTCGGGTTCTTCGCAAGCGGATCCCGCTCCGCGGTCGTGGTGCGCGCCTGGATTCGGCGCGGATTCGGTGCGATCGACGCCCGACGGAAGGATCGCGCGCCCTCCGTGGTGGAACGAGGCCTCTGGCAGGCGCGGCTACCGATCCGGATCGCCGTGCCGACCATCGGTGCCCTGATCCTGATGTTCTGGCATTACCCGACGGGCATGGTGGTGTTCTGGGTGGTGCTGGTCGGGGCGCTGGTGTTGATCGCCTTCGAGTTCGCGGTCGCGCCGGCCCGTCGCGCGGCGCACACGGCTGTGACCGCCTGAGCGCGCCGCCGGCGTCAGTTCTCGTCAGCGGCCGTCGTGCGGCTCGCCGGTGCGTGCCCGCGTCGGCGAATTCCGCGTTCGAGGATCTCGACGGCATCGCGGTGTTCCGCGTTTCGCGCCACGGGATGGCCGATCACGGCTCGGCGGTGTGTCCGCCCCCAACGCATGGCCATCGCAACCCTTTCCGTCGACGTCCGCAGCCGAGGCCGCAGCCTTCGGCCCACTCCGATCCGAATTCCCCCATTGTGCTGCCACCTCGAACGCGGATGCGTCATGCGAACGGGGTGAACAGCGCCACCCCGACCCCATCACCGCCGGTACCATTCTGTCGAGACGCGTGGAGCAGCCCGCGCCGAACGAAGGTATGACGTGGCGAAGAACGACGCTGCGGAGGTGCCCGGCACCCTGCGCCTGAGGACATCGAGTCCTGCGTTGCCGCCCGGCTTCGTCCCCCGGCCACGCCTCGATGCCCTGTTGTCGCGCGGCGAGAGCGGAACGCTCACCCTCGTCTGTGCGGGACCCGGATACGGAAAGACATTGGCCGTCGCGGCTTGGGCGCGACAACCGGCCCGACGTGGGCGGGTCGCGTGGCTGACCGTCGGCGAGGGCACCGACGTACCGGCATTCTGGCTGGAGGTCATCACCGCACTTCGCACTCTCGATCTGGTGGCCGCCGACGCCCGGATCGCTCAGTTCATGCCCGGCCCGCAATTCGGCGGCAGTGACGTCGACCGCCTCGCCGATGCGCTCGCCGATTTGCCGCAGGAGATCGTCCTGGTCGTCGACGACTGCCATCGGATCGTCGACGACGACGTGCGTGACTCGCTGAATGCCTTCGTCGACGGTGGTATGCCGAATCTGCACCTGGTTCTGGTGGGCCGTGAGCAGCCCCAGATTCCGTTACGCCGACTCCAACTGACCGGTCGGCTGGTCGAAATCGATAGTGCGGAACTGGCTTTCACGCAGACCGAGGCGAGGGAGTTCTGCGCGCGCGCCGGCCTGCCGATCGGTGAGGCCGCGCTGGATCTGCTGGTGGAACGTACTCAGGGGTGGCCCGCCGGCATGCGGCTGGCGTTGCTGAGCAGTCCGTCGTCCGACGGCGACCCGGGGGAGGCGCTGCGTGGCTTCGGCGGACAGAACCGGCTCGTGGCCGCGTATCTGCTCGAGGAGATCCTCGCCCGGATGTCGCCCAGTGACCAGAGATTCCTGCTCGCCACGAGTGTGGCCCCGATGATTCACGCCGAACTCGCCAAGGTGCTCACCGGAAGAGCCGACAGCCGCGCTGTGCTCGACGACCTGGTGGCACGCAACGCGCTGACGGTGCGGTTGTCGGAGCGTCCGGACTGGTTTCGTTATCATCCGCTCTTTCGTGAACTACTCCTCGACCGGCTCGGTGCCGAGAGTCCCGAGAGCATTCCCGATCTGCATCGGCGCGCCGCCGACTGGTTTCTGGGTAAGGGTGAGTCCATACCGGCAGTTCGGCATCTCGTCGCCGCCGGGGACTGGAGGCGGGTCGCCGAGATCGTCGGGACCTCGGCGCTGCCGTTGATCGTCACCGTCCATGCCGCGGCATTGGCCGGGGCGCTGGTTCCCGCGGTTGCCGAGGCCACGCACGATCCCAGCCCGGAGGTGCTGCTGTTGGCATGCGTGGTGGCCCACGACCGTCGCGACTACGACACTGTGCGACGCAATTCGCACGATGCGCAACGTCAACTCGCGGCCCGCGGTGGCGACTGTCCGGTGTGGGCGCAGGCCATTCTCGCGAACGTGCGGCTGGTGCTGGCCCGGGTGGCCGGGGTGGCCGAACTCCACGAGGCGTCCACCGAACTGATGCGGCTCGCGGCGGACACGCCGCGAGCCGAGCTCCCGGCGGCCGGGTCCTACGCTCTCATCGGTCGCAACAACGTCGCCATCAGCCTGGTGCTGGCCGGCGATCTCGGTCTGGCACGGGCCCAACTCGACGAGGTGCGAGTGGTGGCCGACCGGGCGGGCATGGCGATCACCTCCTCCGGTGCCGACGCCTACCTGGCGATGCTCGATGCGATCGAGGGGAAACTGCCCGACGCCGGGCGCCGGTGTGCCGCCGTGATCGGATTGGTCGCCCGCCGCGGCTGGAGCCGTCAGCCACAGTTCCTGGCCGTGCATGCCGCCGCCGCGCTGAGCCACCTATCGCGGGCGGACTGCGACGCGGCCGCCGAGGACATCCGCTTCGCCCGGCCGCTGGCCGATGCGGGGTCGGACCGGGCCGCGGCGGCGGTGGTGGAGATCGTTGCGCTGGGGTTGGCGGCGGCTCGTCGAGACCTGCACGCCGCGGGTCTCGCGCGTGCTCGCCTGCAGGCGATGCGCCGGCACTCGGGTGGTCTCGGTGACCTGATCGATGCCTGGTCGGTGGTGGCGTCGGCCCACGTGGACATGCTCGGCGGTGACTTCGACGCAGCCCGGGAATCGCTGGATTCGGTGCCGGAGGCGATCGGATTCATCGCGGCGCTCGTGCGGATTGCCCGGGCCCGAATCGCACTGTCCACCAACCGGCCCGCGAACGCGCTGCAGGTTCTCGGCGAGCCCGCACGCTACGCCGAGTTCGCGGTACTCCGCGTGGAAGCCGGTGTGCTGTCGGCGGTGGCCGCCGATCGTCTCAGACGCGATGCGGTAGCGCTCGTGCGCATCGGTGACGCGATCGGCACGGCGACGCCGATCGGCGCGCTCCTGCCCTTCACCGAACACGGCGGTGAGTTGCGGAACCTGCTGACCCGCGTCCGGCACCTGTCGACGGACCTGTCCGTCGAGGAGCGTTCGCTCATCGATCGTGTGATGGGCGAGATCTCCGACGTGGTCCCTCGTGCGCACGGGACCGTTGCCGCCGCGGACACCCCGTCGGCCCACGAGGCGCTCACCGAGCGCGAGATGGCGGTGCTGCGGTATCTGCCGACGATGTACAAGGCCGCCGAGATCGCCTCGCACCTGTTCGTGTCGGTCAACACCGTGAAGACACATCAGCAGTCGATCTACCGTAAGCTCGGTGCCTCGTCGCGGCGCGAGGCCGTTGACCGCGCGCGTGAGCACAATCTGCTCTAGGCCTCCTCGTCGCCGATGAGGGTTTGCACGATGGCCTGCGTGGGAATGCGGCCCTGCGCAACGAGTTTCGCGCCCGCCATGTGTGCGGCGGTGGCAAATCGGCACGCCCAGTGGTTCTCCCACACCAGGATCAGTGCGCTGCTTCCGGGAGTGATTGCCGCGGAGAGATTCTCGAGGTCTTCTTCGGCGAGGATCTCGGCGAGGTTGTCGCCGAGGTGTTCGGGAAGACGACCGCTGAGATCTTCGCACTCCAGAACGTCGAGCGTGCCGTCGACAGCGCGGTGCAGGATCAGCAGATCCAGCACGCGAACGGTGCCGTCGGCGAGCAGCACGGTGAGCGCCTCGGTGAGCGGGGCCTCGAACCCGCCGAATCCATCCGGCAATTCGACGACGACGTAGTCCACTGGGCCCAACCCGTGGTCATGTCGGCTCAACCTGTGGTCGCTGTCCAACGGGCGCCTCCTCGACTCGGCCAATTCGACTACGTCGAGTGTGCACCCGAGGACGGTCGAGACCGTCATCCGATCAGGGTGAGCGGCGTGCGCACACAGGGCCGGTGGGTCTGGAGAACCGACAGGAATGGGCCGGACACCCGGGGATCGCTCGGTGTGTCCGGCCCATGCCCGGCACGCGCGCGGCAGAGGTCATCGGCCGCGGTGCGGGTTCATTTCTCATCCCTGCGTGCGTGCCACCGGCGTGGCGCAGGGGGATGGGGATGAGGGGGATGGGGAGGGCGTGTGCTCAGGGAGCCCAGGTGCGTGGCGCGGTGCCCGCCTCCTCGACCGACGGTGCATTGACGCGGTGGGCGCGGTTGACCGCGGACACCACCGCCCGCAGGCTTGCCGTCGTGATCGACGACGCGATTCCGACGCCCCAGACGGTTTCGCCGTTCACCTCGGTCTCCACGTACGCCGCGGCACTGGCATCGCCGCCGGCGGTGAGCGCGTGCTCGCTGTAGTCCAGCACCCGCACGTCGAAGCCGACGGTCGCGAGTGCGTCGACGAACGCCGCCAGCGGACCGTTGCCGCTACCCGAGATCTCGCGTTCGACGCCGTCGACCTTCACCACCGCGCTGATGTGATCCTCGCCGCCGTCGACCTCGGCCGCATCGACGCGCTGCCGCATCCGCTCCAGCGGGCGGATCGGGTGCAGGTACTCGTCGGCAAAGACATCCCACATCTCCTTGGGCGACACCTCGCCACCCTCGCCGTCGGTGATCTTCTGGATCTCGCGGCTGAACTCGATCTGCAGGCGTCGCGGCAGGTTCATGCCGTGGTCGGCCTTCATGATGTAGGCGACGCCGCCCTTGCCCGACTGGCTGTTGACGCGGATGACGGCCTCGTAGTTGCGGCCCACGTCCTTGGGGTCGATGGGCAGGTAAGGAACCTGCCAGACGATGTCGTCGACGTCGGCGTCCGCGGCGTCGGCGTCGAACTTCATCTGATCGAGGCCCTTGTTGATCGCGTCCTGGTGGCTGCCCGAGAATGCGGTGTACACCAGGTCGCCGCCGTACGGGTGGCGCTCGGGGACGTTGAGCTGATTGCAGTACTCCACCGTGCGACGGATCTCGTCGATGTCGGAGAAGCTGATCTGGGGATCCACCCCGCGGCTGAACAGGTTCATGCCCAGGGTCACCAGGCACACGTTGCCGGTGCGCTCGCCGTTGCCGAACAGGCAGCCCTCGATGCGATCGGCGCCCGCCTGGTAGCCCAGTTCGGCGGCGGCGACGGCGGTGCCGCGGTCGTTGTGGGGGTGCAGGCTCAGGATGATGGAATCGCGACGGGCCAGGTTGCGGCTCATCCACTCGATGGAGTCGGCGTAGACGTTGGGCGTCGCCATCTCGACGGTGGCGGGCAGGTTGATGATCATCGGATTCTGCGGTGTGGGCGCGATGATCTCGGTGACCGCGTCGCAGACCTCTTTGGCGTAGCTCAGTTCGGTGCCGGTATAGGACTCCGGCGAGTACTCGTAACGCCAGTTGGTGTCCGGGTACTTCTGCTGCTCCTCGAGTACCTTGTGCGCCGCGTGCGTGGCGATCGCGGTGATCTTGTCCTTGTCGGCGCGGAACACCACGCGACGCTGCAGCACCGACGTCGAGTTGTAGAAGTGCACGATCACATTGGCCGCCCCGCGGCAGGCCTCGAAGGTGCGCTCGATCAACTCGTCGCGGCACTGGGTGAGCACCTGGATGGTGACGTCGGCGGGAATGGCGTTGTCGTCGATGATCTCGCGGACGAAGTCGAAGTCGGTCTGGCTCGCCGACGGGAAACCGACCTCGATCTCCTTGTAGCCCATGCGGACCAGCAGGTCGAACATGCGGCGCTTACGCGCGGGGCTCATCGGGTCGATCAGCGCCTGGTTGCCGTCGCGCAGGTCCACCGCGCACCACAGCGGGGCGCGGGTGATGGTGGTGTCGGGCCAGGTGCGATCGGGTACCGACACCGTCTCGACCTCGTCGGCGAACTGGCGGTAGCGATGTACCGGCATCGCGGAGTTGCGCTGGGTGTTCCAGGAGGGCTGGCCGTCGGGGATGGGGCCGGACGGTTCGACGATGCGACTCGCGCCCGAAGTAAAGGTGTCTGCTGCTGGTGCCATGATGGTCGATCTCCGAGTGGATCTAGGGGGAGGTGACCGGCACGTCGAAAGGCCCGCGGCGGAGGGCCGGTCGTGTCAGACCCCGCCGCGGCATCCGAGAAGGAGCGCGCGATGCATGGGTGTGAATGTACTCCTCGGGCCGGTCGCGGATCAAATGCCCGTCGGTCGTTCGTTGAGTGACGGGGTACTGACGGTCTCTTTGGGCGGGCATTACTGAGGGCATTTCTGGGTGAATTCTCAGCCGGCACAAAGAAATCTAGGGTTGTCTTCGTTCTCGTCGAGCTCGATTCGACACGATGTCCCCGCCGGTCGCGGCGGGTGTTCGGTGGACGAAAGGTGAGTGCATGTCTCGTATGACTTCAGGAGTAGTGGCCCGACGGATCGCAGTGGCGATCGCGGGAGTGGGCGCCGCGACGGCCATCGCCGCCGGAGGTGTTGCCAACGCCGCACCCGCACACCCGCACAAGGCAGCACCCGCGCCCACCACGATGGTGCCGGGTACCGCATGCACGCTCGCGCAGGTGGAGCGCGCGCTCGGTGCCGAGGACCCGCAGCTATGGCACGAGATCTCGAGTCATCCGCGCGCCAAGCGTCACTTCGAGGAGACCATCGTGCTCACCCCCGAGCAGCGCAAGCAGCGCCGGCTGGAAGCCGAGAAGCATCATCCCGAGCGCGCCGAGATCATGAACTTCCTGCGTGACCACGGCATCGGCAAGAAGGATCGCACCGAGCACCGTGCCGCGATCAAGAAGGCCATGGAGACCTGCGGCAACTACAAGTGATCGACCACAGGTGACCCACCGGTGGGGTCAGTCGGCGGCGTCGAACGACTGACCCCACCTGCCGGTGAACGCGATCTCGGAGAGCGGTAGCCGTTCACGCGGCCACGAGTCGCGTTCGCGGATCGCCTCGGTCAGCGTCGAGGGGTCTGTGGCCAGGCGTCCCACGGCCAGGATCACCATCGGTTTGTGTCCGTCGGGAATCGCGAATGCCGCACGCGCGGCGGCTTTGTCGAAGCCCTCCATGGGGTGGCCGTTGAGTCCGAGGGCCTCGCACTGCAGAGTCATCTGTCCCAGGGCCAATCCGAGGTCGACCGCGCCGTAGGTGTCGGGGGCCGGATCGTCGGGAGTGTCGGTGGTGGACAACAGGATCAACGCCCCGGCCGCCGGCGCCCAGCTCTTGTTGCCGCGGTTGAGCGTCTCGACGAGGGTGTCGAATGTGTCGTCCCCGCGCACCCCGACGAGGAACCGCACCGGCTGGATGCGACCCCAGGTGGGAGCCCACCGTCCTGCGTCGAGGATCTCGGTCAGTTCGTCGGCGGTGACGGTGGACTCGGGGTCGAACCCGCGGGCGCTCCAGCGCTGTCGGATCAAAGGATGCACGAAAACGACGCTACTGCGGGTCGATGATGTCCTCGCGCACGGAGGCGCGGGGTGTGCGCATCACCACAGCCAGGACCACCGACAGCACGGTGAGAGCGATGACCGATGCGAGTGAGGCGGCATGGATGCCGTCGACGAAAGCCGACTTCGCGGCATCGGCCAGCGGTGCTCCGGTGGCGCCCATTCCGTCGGCCGTGTGCAGCGTGTCGCCGAGGGTGTCGCCGAACGCCCAGCCGTTGGTGTGCTCGCGGAACACCAGCGTGGCCAGCGATCCGAGCAGCGCCAGGCCGAGCGCGGTGCCGAGTTCGAAGCTCGTCTCCGAGATGCCCGACGCCGCGCCGGAACGCTCCGGCGGTACCGATCCGACCACGACGTCGGACACCAGACTGAACTGGATGCCGTAGCCGATGCCCGCGATCGATGTGAACACCAGATAGATCCAGAGTGGACTCGTCATCGACAGCCACAGCAGTCCGACGTTGCCGACGGCCGCGAGGACGAGTGACCCGACGAATGCGGTGCGTGCGCCGATGAGTGCGGCCACCCGGGTGGCGCCGATGGAGAACACCGCCACGGCCACGGCCATCGGAAGTCCGGCCAGCGCCGCCGTCAACACGTCGAACCCGCGCACCGATTGCAGGTAGACGCCGGTCAGGTAGGACATGCCGCCGAGCGCCATCATCCCCACCAGTGCCACTGCGATCGACCCGCTGAACACCACGTTGCCGAACAACTGCAGGTCGAGCAGCGGGTGGGCGGCGCGCCGTTCGTGGCGCAGGAACAGCACGAACATCAGCATCCCGAACGCGCCGAGCGCGATCACCGGGCCGTGCACTCCCTCAGCGGCCAGCGTCTTGACCGCGTACACCACCGGCAGGATGGCCAGCATCGACAGCGCCACGCCGAGGAAGTCGAACGGGTCGCCGCTTCCGGTGCGGTATTCGGGCACCAGACGCGGTGCCAGCGCGAACAGGACGGCGAGCACCGGCACGTTGATGAGGAACACCACGCCCCACCAGAAGTGGTGCAGCAGAACCCCGCCGACCACCGGACCGATCGCCGATCCGCCGGCAAAAGACGCGGTCCACACACCGATTGCGCGGCCGCGGGCGCGGGCGTCGGGGAACATGTTCGCGATGAGCGAGAGGCTCGACGGCATCAGGGTGGCACCACCGACGCCCATCAGGGCACGTGCGGCGATCAGCACGCCCGCGGTGGGGGCGAACGCGGCGATCACCGAGGCGATACCGAAGATGGCCGCACCGGCCAGCAGGATGCGGCGCCTGCCGATCCGGTCGCCGACATTGCCCATCGTGATCAACAGGCCCGCGATCAGGAAGCCGTAGATGTCGAGGATCCAGAGCTGCTGGGTGGCGCTGGGGTCCAGCGCGTTGGTGATCGACGGAATCGCGAGGTAGAGGACGGAGAAGTCCATCGAGACCAGCAACACGGGGAGGGTGAGCACCGCCAGTCCCCACCAGGCGCGTCGATCGGCGGCCGAGTGGTCCCGGGTGCGCTGATCGGACGGCCGGACGGCGACGGACATGATGACTGACTCCTTGGTGGACGTGCTTCGGTTTGGTGATGGACGTGCTGCGGTGACCGTGTTTCGGTGGTCGGGGTTTCGGTGGTCGGGCGAATGCGGCGCGTACGCCGTACGCCATTCGACGGTACGGAAGTGAGTACGCTGTACGCAAGAGCTTTATTCCGGACGTACGTCCTGATCCAGGCCACGATTCTCGGGAGTGATGGCGTTTGACCACGCAAACGGCCAAGTTGACCGCGTCGGCCATCGTCGACGCGGCCATCGACGTGGCCGCTCGCGATGGGCTCGACGCGTTGTCGATGCGTCGGATCGCCGACGAACTCGGGGTCGGGGCGATGTCGCTGTACCGCCATGTCTCCGACAAGGACGCCCTGCTCCAGGCGATGGTCGTCGAGATCGGTCGCAGATATCCGTATCCGGTCCGCGACGGGGTGTCGCGGACCTGGCGCGAGCGGGTGGCCGTTGCCGTCGACATCGACTGGGAGCTCTACCAGCATCATCCGTGGGTGGTCCTGGCGTACTCGGTGCCGCGGTACGGCCTCGGGGCCGATTGTCTCGAGGGTCTCGAGTGGCTTGCCGAGGGATTCACCGAACTCGGGGTCGACGGCGCCCGCGCGGTGGAGATGGTGCTCACCCTCTGGAACTTCATCAACGGTGTCGCGCTGATCACGGTGAGCGAGCAGTTGCTGCGAGCCGAGGCGTCCCCCGACGTCACCGGTGGTGTCGCGGACCTTCTCGACGGTGGCGAGGATGCGGCGTCGGACCCGCGGCTTGCGCAACTGCCCATTCTCGCCGCGCTGGCCCGACGGGGTGGGGTGGCGCAGCTCGCCGACCCCCGGGTCGGACTCGATGCCGGCGTCGCCTATCTGTGTGCCGGTTTCGAGGCGAGTGCGGGCGCAACGACCACCGAAACGTGACGGTCGGGATTGCCGCGAGCGGTCGAGCGTGCCCGGATTCTCGTTGAGCGTGCCCGGATCTGGGTCGAGCGTGCCCAGATTTTGGTTGAGCGTGCCCGCGGATGGTCGGGTCTCACATGGCGTGCGGGTACACCGTGAGCATGTGTGCGCCGAACCAGGCGGAGCCGATGACCATTGGAATCACCACGGCCATGGCCGCCGACGTCCGCCACCGCGCCAGCACGATCGCCAGCGGGAGCAGCAGCACGAATGCGGGCAGCAGAAGCCGGGCGCGGCTGATCATCAGGCCACTCGAGAGCAGGATCGACGCCACCACCAGCGTGCCGTAGAGAAGCACCGGCCACGGCAGCCGCGACCAGACGGCGACCATCACCAACACCACCGTGGCGATGATGATCCAGGCGGTGGCCACCGGAGCCACCTCGCCGGAGTTGACCAGCGAGTCGTTGACGAAGTTGAACGTGACCGCCCCACCGTCGAACCGGGTGTCCCAGCCTTCGGTCTGGATGCGGAACCAGCCGGTGGGTGATCCGGTGTGCGCCCAGACGACGGCAAGGTAGCCGAGATACCCGAGCGGACTGAGCACGATCGCCGCCCAGATCCGTGCGCCCTCGCCACGGAGTGAACGCGTCGCCGGATCTGTCACCAACGTCACGATGGCCGCCGCGACGACGACAGTGATCACCACGATCGCGGTCGGCCGGACGGCGCCGGCCACGAGTGCGGCCACTCCGGCCAGCAGCCAGCGACGCTCCAGGACCCCGACCAGCGCCCAGACCGCCAACGCACAGAACATCGCCTCGGTGTAGGCCATGTTGAGTACCACCGACATGGGGGTGGCGGCGAAGATCGCCACCAGAAACAGTCCGACACGCCGGGGGTCGACGTCGAGGTCGCGAACGAGTGGCGATCGGTGGGCCATCAGACGCACCGACCGGGCGCCCAGCCGGGCGGTGCCGGCGGCGGCCAGGCAGCCGAACAGCAGGCTCAGGGTGAGCGCCGCACCGAACGGACTCACCAGCGGAAGCCGCGCCAGCGCACCGACGAGATACGGGTAGCCGGGAAAGAACGCGTAGGCGGTGTCGGCGGTGTGCAGCCCACGGGCATCGGTGAGGTCGAACGGGATGTCGGCGTAACCGTGCTCGGCGATGGCGAGCATCCACTTGCCGTCCCACACCGTCAGTGCGCGGCCGAGCGTGGTGTCGCGCAATGCGGTGAAACGCCACAGCACGAGGGCGCCGACCAGGCGGATGACCAGAAACACCCCGACCGCGAGGACCCAATCGGGAACACTCCCCGTCGCCGACCCCGCGGCGCGGACCGCGGCCGAGCGACGCGGCGCATCGGCGTCGGGGCCGGACCGCGCGGGCCGCGACCGGTGGCTCTTCTCATCCTGGGCCCTGCCGTTCTGTCCCGACAGCGCCGGTGCGGTCGACTCGCGCGATGGCGACCCGGGTTGGCGTCGCGGTCGCGTGGCGCGCGCGCCGGTATCACTGGACACGAAAGCGATGGTAGGGGACCGCTGCAGGTCGGGGGCACCGCGGATCGGTCGGCCGACGGTGGCGCCGGTAAGGTTGTTGCGGCAGACAGATCAGTAATCCCGACCCGACCCAACGCCTGGAGGTAGTCGAACGTGGCACTCGTCGTGCAGAAGTACGGTGGATCCTCGGTCGCAACGGCCGAGCGCATCCGCCGTGTCGCCGAGCGCATCGTCGAGACCAAGAAGCAGGGTAACGACGTGGTCGTGGTGGTCTCGGCCATGGGCGACACCACCGACGAACTGCTCGACCTCGCCCATCAGGTCAACCCCGCACCGCCGGACCGTGAGATGGACATGTTGCTCACGTCCGGGGAGCGGATCTCCAATGCGCTCGTCGCGATGGCGATCAGCTCACTTGGTGCGCGAGCGCAGTCGTTCACCGGTTCGCAGGCCGGTGTGATCACCACCAGCAGCCACGGCAAGGCCAAGATCATCGATGTGACGCCCGGGCGGGTGCGTGCCGCACTCGACGAGGGCAACATCGTGCTGGTCGCCGGATTCCAGGGTGTCGCGCAGGACACCAAGGACATCACCACGCTGGGTCGCGGCGGCTCCGACACCACCGCGGTGGCCCTCGCCGCGGCGCTCAAGGCCGATGTGTGCGAGATCTACACCGATGTCGATGGCGTGTACACCGCCGACCCGCGGATCGTGCCCGACGCCCGCCGGCTGGAGACGGTTTCCTTCGAGGAAATGCTGGAGATGGCCGCCTGCGGCGCCAAGGTCTTGATGCTGCGGTGCGTGGAATACGCCCGCCGATACAACGTTCCGGTTCACGTGCGCTCGTCGTACTCGACCAAACCCGGCACCCTGGTGGCCGGTTCGATGGAGGACATTCCCGTGGAAGAAGCCATTCTGACCGGTGTGGCACATGATCGCAGCGAGGCCAAGATCACCGTGGTCGGACTCGACGACAAGCCCGGCTACGCCGCCAAGGTGTTCCGCGCCGTCGCCGATGCCGAGATCAACATCGACATGGTGTTGCAGAACATCTCGAAGGTGGACACCGGCAAGACCGACATCACGTTCACGCTGCCGCGCGAACTCGGGCCGACCGGCGTGGAGAAGCTGACCCGGCTCCAGCACGAAATCGGTTTCACCGAACTGCTTTACGACGATCACATCGGCAAGGTGTCGCTGGTGGGCGCGGGCATGAAGAGCCACCCCGGCGTCACCGCCACATTCTGCGAGGCGCTCTCCGACGCCGGGATCAACATCGAACTGATCTCCACCTCGGAGATCCGGATCTCGGTGCTGTGCCGTGACACCGAGCTCGACGACGCGGTGCGCGCGCTGCACACCGCGTTCGATCTCGGTGGCGACGAGGAAGCCGTCGTCTATGCCGGCACCGGTCGATAGGGGAGTGTTATGGGAGCACGTATCGGAGTAGTGGGTGCGACCGGTCAGGTCGGTGGGGTGATGCGAACCCTGTTGGCGGAGCGGAAGTTTCCCGCCGACGAGATCCGGTTCTTCGCGTCGCCGCGCTCGGCCGGCCGAAGACTGCCGTGGGGTGACGGCGAGATCGTGGTGGAGGACGCGGCGACCGCCGACCCCACCGGACTCGACATCGCCCTGTTCTCGGCGGGCGGCACGATGTCGCGCGAGCAGGCACCGCGCTTTGCCGCCGCGGGTGTCACGGTGATCGACAACTCGTCGGCGTGGCGCAAAGATCCCGATGTGCCGCTGGTGGTTTCGGAGGTCAACGGCGAGTTGGCCCAGAATCCGCCGAAGGGGATCATCGCCAATCCGAACTGCACCACGATGGCCGCGATGCCGGTACTCAAGCCGCTGCACGACGCGGCCGGCCTGCAGCGCCTGATCGTCTCGTCGTATCAAGCGGTTTCCGGTAGCGGACTGGCCGGTGTGGAGGAGCTCGCCGGCCAGGCGCGGGCGGTGATCGACGACGTGGAGAAACTCGTCTACGACGGGTCGGCGGTGAGCTTTCCCGCGCCGAACAAATACGTCGCGCCCATCGCGTTCGACGTGATCGCGCTGGCCGGATCGCTGGTGGACGACGGGTCGGGTGAGACCGACGAAGATCAGAAGCTGCGCAACGAATCCCGCAAGATCCTGGGTGTGCCCGACCTGCTGGTGAGCGGTACCTGCGTGCGGGTTCCGGTATTCACCGGTCACTCGCTGTCCATCAATGCCGAGTTCGCGCAACCACTTTCGGTCGCCGACGCCACCGAGATCCTGTCCGGGGCGCCCGGTGTCGCGCTGGCCGACGTGCCGACGCCGTTGGCCGCCGCCGGCCGTGACGAATCGCTGGTGGGCCGTATCCGGCAGGATCCCGGTGTACCGGACGGTCGTGGACTCGCACTCTTCGTCTCCGGTGACAATCTCCGAAAGGGAGCGGCACTCAACACCATTCAGATCGCCGAACTCCTCGTCTCCTGACCTTCGACCCCTTCTCCGCGACCCCCTCCGATAGGTGATGCCCAATGTCCACGCCCACTGACTCCCCGGCGCTGGCCGACCGACTCGGCCACTATTACCGCGTCGACGACACCTACGTGGTGGGGCGCGAGAAAGTCCGTGAGTACGCCCGCGCGGTGCAGGATCGGCATCCGGCCCACAAGAACGAGGCCGCCGCTGCGGTTCTGGGCTATTCGGGTTTGGTGGCGCCGCTCACGTTCACCGCGATCCCGGCGATGACGGCCAACCGGCAGCTTCTCGAGACGATCGTCGTCGGCTACGAGACATTTGTGCAGACCGAGCAGGTCTTCGAGCAGCACCGGCCGATCGTCGTCGGCGACGAACTGAGCACCGACGTCGAACTGACCGGTGTGCGGCGCATCGCCGGGCGCGACATGTTCACCATCACCAACACATTCACCGACGCCGCAGGCGAGACCGTGCACTCCATGCACACCACCGTCGTGGGAGTCGGGGGCGACGACGTCGACCCGGCCATGACTGCCGCCGCGCGCGCCATCATGGTGCACGACGTGAGTGTGCCTTCCAAGGACATCCTCGACGGGGAGTACCACAAGACGGTGCGACCCGAAGGGCTGCAACGGATCTCCGCTGTCGGTACCGAGCGGACACCCGGCACCCCACGCTTTGAGGACGTGGCCGTCGGCGACGTGGTGCCGCTGTACGACGCGCGCATCTCGCGTGGTGATCTGGTCAACTACGCCGGTGTGTCCGGCGATGGCAACCCCATCCACTGGGACGAGCCGATCGCCAAGCTCGCCGGCCTGCCCGACGTGATCGCGCACGGGATGCTCACGATGGGACTGGCCGCCGGCTACGTGTCCGCCTGGTCGGGCGATCCTGGCGCGCTGACCCGTCTCGCGGTGCGGTTGTCCTCACCCGCGGTGGTCCCCGCCGCCGGCGGCGACATCGAGTACACCGGCAAGATCAAGTCCCTCGACCCGGAGACGCGCACCGGCGTCCTCATCGTGGGCGCAAAGTCGTTGGGACGCAAGATCTTCGGTCTGGCCACCGCGACCATTCGGTTCAGCTGACCGACGCTACGCAGTTCATTCTGGTGGATGGCTTGATTCGGATCGCGAACCGTAACACCACCCATTGCTGAGATGCCCCTCACGTAACTCGCCTACTGTGGGGTAGGTTACGGACCTATGGATAACTGTCGGGGTTTGAAATCTGTCCTGTCCTTCTTCTTGACGCGACGTCGGCTGACGTTGGCTGCGGCGACCTTCGTCGCCGCGGTGAGCGCGACGACCGCGGTGGCGGCGCCTGCGCATGCCGCCGACTTCTACACGCCGCCCGCCCGGTTCGCGGAGACACCCGGTGCGGTGATCCGCAGCGAGCCGAGTCCGTTGTTGCTGCAGATACCGGGCCTGCCGAATCAGTGGCCGGGCACCGCCACGCGCATCATGTACACCTCGCGCTACCAGGACGGAAAGCCCGCAGCGGTGACCGGCACCGTCGTCGAACCCACTGCGCCGTGGCGCGGAAAGGGACCGCGGCCCACGGTGGTGATCGGCCCGGGCACCGTCGGTCAGGGCGACCAGTGCGCGGGCTCCAAACTGATGAGTTTCCCGATGGCGATCGATCCCGCCAAACCGAGCATCGCGTTGAACTACAGCGGTCTGGAGATGAACCTGCTGCTGATCAACGGTGTGCGGGTGGCGATCACCGACTACATCGGCATGGGCACGCCGGGTGTCCACACCTACGTCAACCGGCTCGAATCCGGGCAGGCGATGATCGATGCGGCGCGTGCGGCGCTGCGCGTCGCCAAGGTCCCGCAGAACTCGCCGGTGGCGTTCTCCGGGTATTCGCAGGGCGGCGGCGCATCGGCGTCGGCGGTGGAACTCGCCCCGACGTATGCCCCCGAACTCAACGTCAAGGCCGCGTACGCCGGGGCACCCCCGGCCGACCTGACCAAGGTCATCGATCAGATCGACGGCACCTTCATCGTGGGTGGGATCGGCTATGCCATCAACGGTCTCGAGGCCCGGTATCCCGCACTCGCCACGGTGATCGACAAGGAAACCAACGCGCGTGGCCGTGGGGCGCTGCGGCAACTGTCCACCCAGTGCATCGGTGACACCGGTCTGACCTTCGGATTCCAGCGCACCAGCTCGTGGACGCGGTCGCGACAGCCGCTGTCCGCGGTGATCAAGCGGTATCCGGCCGTCGCCAAGATCGTCGACGACCAGCGGATCGGGCGACTGCGCCCCACGGCTCCGGTGCTGCTCGAGGGTGGGATCAACGACGACGTCATCCCCTACGGGCAGGTCGCGCAACTCTACCGGGACTGGCGCGCACAGGGCGCCGACGTCTCGATGGTGACCAACACCATCCCGCCGATCTTCCCGGGGCTGGTGGTCAACCATGGCCTGCCGTTGATCACCACACTGCTGCCCGGGACCAACTTCTTGCTGACACATCTCAACAGCTGATCGGGGGTCGGCCGAAATCATCGGGCGCGCAATGGTTGCCCGTCGGGCGGGGATGTGGTTGCTTCGTTCGGTGCCAATGAATCCGAGGCCCCGCCGGGGACTGACGCGAACAACGCTGATCATGGTCACGGCGGGACTTCTCGCGGCAGTGGGCGCGCTGGTCGGAACAGGCGCGCTATCGGCCGCGCCCGGTGCGTGGACCACGTATTCGGCGGCACCCGCTCCGGGCCCGGCGACCGGGTTGGGACCGGCGGGCACATCGCTGATGCACGGGGATCTCTGGTCGACCGACAGCACGCAGAACCCGGGTCCGGGCGCCGGCGCGCACGTCGCGGCGGCGTCGGTGCCGGGTGGGGCGTGTGCGGCGACTTTTCTCGGCAGCGACGGGATGCCGGTGGCGTTGTGCACGCAGTTCGTCAGCACCGCGCCCCCGGCGGTGGTGATTCCGACCGTGACGCTGTTCGATTCGCGGACAGCCGCGCCCCTTGCGCGGCTGGCACTGACGAAGGGACGTGGCCTGCTCGGCGGCGTGTACGGCTATCTCGACGATCGGGACCGGGTGGTGGTCGGGGACGCGTCGGGTACGGTCCTGCGAGTCGCACATCGGCGCACGGCCGCCGGGTGGCGGTTGTTCGTGTCGCAACGCATCGATGTATCCCGGTGGGTGCCGGCCGGCGACGCGATCACGGCGCTGGCGCCGGCGTGGCCCTCACACGGCGGGACAGGACGCAACCAGGTGTGGTTCGCCACCACCCACGGTGTGGTGGGCATCGTCGATGATGCCGGCCGGGCCCGGACGATCCGGTTACCGCGCGGCGAGGATCTGGGCAACGGGCTGTCGGTGCGTGCGGGTGGGGTCTCGGTGATCACCACGCATGCGCTCTACGAGGTGCGCACCGGCGGCGATGGTGCGCCCCAGATCGTCTGGCGGCGGTCCTACGATCGTGGTCCGGCTCGTCGGCCGGGACAGCTCACCTGGGGATCTGGCACCACGCCAACATATTTCGGGCCGGGCGGGGATGGTTGGGTGGCCATCGTGGACAACGCGGAGCCGCCGAATCTGATCGTCTACCGCAGCGCGGACGGGTCGCAGGTCTGCCGGATGAGGGCGTTCGGAACGTCGGGTCCGGGCACCGAGAACTCTCCGATGGCGTGGGGTGATTCCCTCGTGATCCCGAGTACCTACGGATACGAGTACCCACCGCAGGCCGTCGACGGTCCGAGTGTGCCGGCCCGGGCAGCATTCTCCGGTGGCGCCACCCGAATCGACGTGAGCGCTCACGGTTGCCGGCGGATCTGGGAGAGCAGCGACCGCCTGGCGTCGCTGCCCAAGCTGTCCCGGGCCGACGGACTGATCCACGCCCTCGGGTACGGACCCTACGTGCCCGGCGCGATCGCGCACACCGGTCCCGTTTTCTACGTTGCCATCGACTTCGCCACCGGACGGCGGGTGGTGAACCGACAGGTAGGTGTCGCGCCCGCAGACGAACCGCTTCAGCTGACGGGCACGATCGGTCCGGATGGGTCGCTGTGGCAGGCCACGATCGGCCGGATGCTCAAGATCGCCCACTGACCGTCGCGTCGCACACCGCGGCGGGCGGTTACGCGATGCCCGACGGTGCCTGCAGCTCGATGCCCGCATCGTGTTCGAGGTCGACGGCCACCTCGGTCTCGATGTCGCTGCGCTGCTGGACGGTGTTGATCACCACGTAGTACAACACCAGCGCGAACGCCGCCACGATCAGCGCGTCCCAGTCGTCGGGCAGTTTCTTCGCGGCATGGTCGCCGTAGTTGCCCAGATAGCTGATGACGAGGATGCCGGCGAACCATGCCCACATCCAGATCCCCGAACTCCACCGCGCGCGAGCGAGATCGACCGACTTGGCCCCGCCCAGGCCGGCCAGTCCGAAGATCGCCTGTCCGATCAGCAGGCCGACGATCAGTTTCCACGTGGTGTCCCATCCGCCCCAATAGATGATCAGATTGGCGAAGATGAAGCCGAGTGGCAGCATCACCTGTGGAGCCGGCAGACGGTACGGATGATTGCGGCTCGGATCACCCTTGCGTAAGGCGCCCAACGATATCGGCGCGAAACCGTACATGATCGCGGTGGCGCCGGTGATCACGGACACCAGTTGCTGCCAACTCGGCGCCGGAAGCAGGAACAGGATGCCGAACACCGTGGCCACGATGATCGACCACACCGGGACTCCTCGCTTGGACACCTTGGTCATCGCGGATGGCAGGCCCAGTGCGTAGGAGATGCGCGCCGTGGTGCCGACATAGATCAGTCCGGTACCGCCCGGGGAGACGATGGCGTCGATGATGAGGATGACGGCCAGCCAGGTGACCCCGGCAGAGATGGCCAGCGTGTAGTACGGCCCGTAATCGCCCTTCCCGATCGGGTTCGCCCAACCGCTCTGGGCCAGTTGTGCCGGATTGAGCGCGCCCACGAACGCGATCTCGAGGCCGATGTAGACGAGGGCGCCGATGACCATCGCCAGGATGATCGCCTTGGCGACGTCTTTCTGCGGGTTCTTGGCCTCACCGGCCATCTGTGTCGCCTGCTCGAAGCCCTGGAGTGCAAACACCACACCTGCCGGGAGTGCGGCGAAGATGCCGTGGAAACCGAACGGGGCGAATCCACCTCCCGCGGTGAAGTTGGAGATGTGGAAGTTGAGTGCGATCAAGGTGACGATCGTCAGCACCGGAACGAAGATCTTCCATAGGACAATACCGGTGTTGCTGTCGGACAACAGTTTTGCGCCGCCGAGGTTGATGAAGGCGAAGATCGCCATCGCGATCACGCCGATCACGATGCCCGCGACGGTGAGCGTGCCGTCGCTGTGTACCAGTGGGAAGTTCTTACTGACGTCACCGATCGAGTTGACGTAACTGAGGGATGCCTCGACTTCGAGGGGCGCGATCGCCACGGCCTGCAGATAGGTGGTCCAGCCCGCCGTGAATCCGGCGAAGCCGCCGAAGGCGTAATGCGGGTACCGGGAAGTGCCGCCGGCCACCGGGTAGGCCGCACCGAGGTCGGCGTGGATCAGCGCCAGCACCATGAGCATCACCGCCGCGAGCACCCATGAGATCAGCGACCCGCCACCGCCCGCGATGGATGCAGCGGTGAGTGCGCCGAGGAGCCAGCCAGAACCGATGATGGACCCGAGCGACACGAACGACAGCCCCCAGAAGCCCACGGTGCGGCGTAACTGGGTGGATTCGCCCGCAGACGATTCGACGATGACCTCGGACATGCGGAGCCCCTTGGGTGTGGTGCGGAAGCCGTCGACACAGCAGACGGTGGACGTGGCGTCAGTCAAACACCGCAGCACGCACCAGTCATCGGTCAGCCCGGGAAGGGTAACGTGAAATTCACGTAGGAGCGGATTCTTCAAGGCGCGGTTGGCAATTCGCAAACGGATGGTCAAAGCGGACATCGAATGCGCAGATCGGGCATATCGCCGACGCCCACGCATGGCAGGATCGGGCATATGACCGATCCGTCGACCGCCCCGGGCGCCGGGGACTCCGAGCACCGCCCGACGCAAGCCGAGCTCGACGCCGAGGATCTCGCGGAACTGCGGCGCACGTCGACAGATCGGGATCGAGCCGAGTTGTATCCCCGTCCCCGGTCGGAACCAGGTGCGCCGCCCGCGGCGCTGGTGACACATGCGCGAGTGGTGTGGTGGGCGGCGGCCATCGCGTGCCTGGTCTGCGTGGTCTACGGATTCGCGCACCTGGGTCAGATCGAGGAGTTGCTGCGCGCGCGACTTCTCCAGGGTGCTACACAGGGCTCATCGTCGAATCGGCTGACGCCCGAGAAGGCCGACAGCCTGGCGCACACCCTTCCGGTACCGATGTTGATCGCGGCGGTGCTGTTTCTGGTGGTGGAGTACATCACGCTCGTGGCGACTGCCACGCACCACAGCCGCGGCAGCCGCAGTGTGTTCCTCACCCTGGTGGTGGTCAACGTGCTGTGCATCCCGATCGGCCTCGACCTGCTGTTCCGCTACGACGAGCTGTGGTCGGCGATCGTCGTCATCGGCTGGATGCAGGCGGCCCTGCTGGTGGTGGCAGCGGTGATGACGCTACGGCGTTCGGTGGATCGGTGGCTGCCCGAGTCCACGCGCATCCGGCCCGGCCGGATGATGCGCAATCGCACCTGACGACGTCAGGAGAGTGCGGCGATCTCCTTGAGGAACGCGGCCTCGTCGATGCGGGTGCTGCGACCGTCGGCGATCACCACCTCGCCGTCGACCATCACCACGTCGACGATCGACCGTGACCCGGTGGTGAGCAGCGACGCTCCCGGGTCGCGGACCGGCAGGGTGGCGTAGTCACGGTCGAACCGGATCAGGGTGAGGTCGGCGGGGGCACCGACGCTGACCCCGCCGATCACCTCCGGCAGCCCGAGTGCCACATTGGCTCCGCCGCAAGCGATGTCGAGCATCTCGCCGAAGCCGAGAAGATCGGCGCGACGATGTACCGCGCGCTGCAGGTAGGCGCCGATGCGGAAGGTCTCCAGCATGTCCTGGGTGTCGTTGCTGGCCGCGCCGTCGACACCGAGTCCCACCCCGAGTCCCCGATCGAGCATCGCCGGGACCGGTGCCACACCACTGCCGAGTCGCATGTTGGACAACGGGTTGTGCGACACCGCCACCCCGCGCTCGGCGAGTATCCGCTGGCCCACCTCGTCGAGTTCCACGCAATGCACCGCCAGCACGCGATTCCACAGGAAACCGTTGTCGTCGAGGTACTCCACCGCGCCGACGCCGGCGTGCTCGAGGCACATCCGGTCGTCGGTGGGTGTTTCGAGCAGATGGATCGACACCGACATGTCGCGGGCCTGCGCGAATTCGCGCAGCCTCACCATGCCCGGTTCGGTGAGCGAACGCGGGTTGGGTACCGCCAGGGCGATGTCGATCACCGAACCCGACACCTGCTCGCGGAGATGATCGACGTGGTCGAGTACGTCGTCGAGCGGCTGCATCAGCCGCGGCTCGAATCCCCACTTGCGAGTGGCGTCGGGCCGGTCGGCCACGCCACGTCCGAGGACCGCGCGGATCCCGGTGTCGCGCAGGGCCGAGATCACCGCGCCGTGCACCTCGGGTGACGGGTGTGGCCACATGTGCTCGACCACCGTGGTGGTCCCCGACCGCAGCATCTCCAGGCATGCGGCGACCGCAGCGGTGTAGGCCCGCTCCGGTGTGATCGCCACCGACTCCTCGCCGACGGCCAGCAACCATTCGAGCAGTGGGGTGCACTCGGCGATGCCCCGCATCAGCGATTGTTGCAGGTGGGTATGTGTGTTGACGAAGCCGGGAATCAGGAATCCACCTGTCGCAGTGATAGTTTCACTGCTTCCGGCGTCCGGGGAGCCGGCGGCGTCGATGGCCGTGGCGTCGATGGCCGCGACAACACCGTCGACAACCCGTACGTCCCGATGCGGCAGCCAGGTGCCGCCCGAGTAGACGGTCACATCACTGAATGTGGTGGGCCGCCGCTCCGGCAGCACCTGGTCCGCTGTCATCGGTGGGTCACTTCTTGTCGAAGTTCGCCGACAAGCGCTGGGCGATGTAGTCGGCGGCGGTGATCGGCGGGTAGGTGCCGGCCGCGCTCTCGATCAGCACGTCGGTGTTCGCCTGGGCGAAATAGGCGATGGTGTAGCGGGGTCCGCTGTACTCACCACGACGCGGCGCGCGCACCCGGTGGAAGTTCGACGGCAACCGGTCATCGCTCCACCGCATCAGCATGTCGCCGATGTTGCAGGTGATCGCATCATCCGACGGCTCGACCGGCGTCCATGCCTGGCCCTGCGCCTCGGCGCCCGGCAACACCTGCAGCCCGCCCTGCCCGCTGCGCTGGAACAGCAGTGTCAGCGCATCGAAGTCAGTGTGCGCACCGGCGCGCCACACGTTCTCCTGGTCGAGCATCTCGTCGGGGAACGCGTAGTAGTGCAGCAGGCGCAGCGTGCTCTGGTAGGTGGGTGACTCGGGATCGTGTGCACGGGTGAAGAAGTCGCGGTCGAGGCCGAGTTTCTCCGCGAAGCAGCCGAGCAGGTTCATCGCGATCTGCCAGCACTTGTGCTCGAAATCTTCGATGGTGGAACGGAATCCGGCCAGTTCATCCTCCGTGGGCCACAGGCCTTCCATGCGGGGACGGGTGAACTGGTAGGACTCCTTCTGGTCGGGGGTGCCCACCGACGGCCGCACCTGACTCATGAACTCCCAGCCGGCGTTCTGCCCCTTCTTGAGTGGGTACTGCTCCTTCACCTCGCGCGGGAGGGCGAAGAACTTGGCCGACATGTCGAAGGCGTGTGCCACCTCGGCCAGGTCAATGCCGTGGTCGACCACCTGGAAGAAGCCGATATCGGTTGCCGCGGACCAGAGTTCGTCGGCGATCTCACTGCGCCGGCGATCGAAGTCGGCCAGGCTGATGCGGCGGACCTCCCGGTCGGTGGTCTCGGTACCCAGGCCGCCCATGGCGGCCTCCCGGTTCAGTTCGGTCATCGCGTAGTCCGACTCGGATGCGGAGTCGGCGGAAGGGCCGGCAGAAGTGCCGGAAATGGTGGTGTCGATCATGGGTCTATCTCTCTCTGCGAAATGAGACCGCATGCGCTTTTCGACGCGAGACCGGAGAGAAGGGCCCCGCGGACGCGAACACCGGGACTCTTGCCCACTGTTACACGCGACCTCGTGGCGACGAGCTTACGGCAGGTGTCCCCGACGCGCCACTCGAACGCGAAACGATGCGGGTGTCAGGTCGTCGGGAGTGTCAGCACCTGGCGGTCACTCGACGTGATCGACACAGGTATCGACGGCATCGAGCCGCGGTAGTTGGTCGATCCGGCCGAGATGAGCAGCCGGATGCGATGCCCGGGGGCAAAGCGGTGGACGAAGGCAGGCATCGTCATGGTGAACGGTCGGTTCACGTCGGGGATGCGCACCGGGGCGACGAGGTTGCGCACCGTGGTGGCACCGCCCGCCGGGTCGACGTCGACGATGCGGCCGAACAACACCAGCTTGTCGCCGATCGGCGCGTTCGGCGCGACCGGCGCATTCACCTTGACGGTGACCGTCGGCGCCCCGACCACGACGACACCGGTGTCGAGGGGCGCGGTGTCCCACTGTGCGTACGTGCCGGGAATGTCGTTCTCCGGCAACGAGATCAGCCCGAGGGAATCGGGCTTGTCGTGTGTGGTGGGCAATCCCAGCGGCGCGGTGACGAAACGCGCGGTGGCCGGAAGGGCCGGCGCGCCGGCCGGCGAGAGCGACGTCCCCGACAGCACGTACCGTCGCGGGCTGCTCACGTCGATGGCGTCCGCGGTGGCGTAGGCGGGGGTGGCGCTGCCCTGATACGAGATCCAGTCGCGGAACCAGGCGAACCGGGGGCCCACTGCCGCATCGGTGTCCTTGAGGTAGTGATCGGCCCAGTCGACCATTCGGCGGACCGTGTAGCCCGAGTAGGGATCGGGCGCCGAGATGTCGAGATCGCCGGGGGCGGGATTGCCGGAATGGCCTCCGCTGTACCAGATCATCCGCACCGGCACCCCGCGTGCGGAGAGCCCGCGATAGGTGGCCACCGCCTCGTTCAGGTTGAACAGTGTGTCTTGCTGCCCCTGGATGAGCAGCGTCGGAATCCGGATGGCAGGGAGATAGCTGGAGACCGAACTCGTTCGGAGGTAGTCGACGACATTCTGGTTGATCGAACCGGTGGTGATCATGTCGGCGAATCCCTGACAGATCTCCACGGGGTAGTCGGGACAGCCGACTAGCCGCACGGGGTCGACATCGGCGTACTTGATGCCGGATGCGATTCCGCCGATTCCCAGCGACGCGTTCCAGTTGATCTTGGCCGAGCCGGCCAATGCGGTGGTGACGCCGGTGACCCGATCGGTGTTGTTGGGCGCCAACGAATACGAGAGATCGTTCCACGTGATCATGGGCATGATCGTGTCGATGCGGGGGTCGACGGCGGCGGCCGCGAACTGGATCTGACCGCCGTAGGAACCGCCGACCATGCCGACGCGCGGGTCGTCGGGGTGCGGCACGCCCAGGTGATCGACCCGGTCGTGCTGCACGATGGTGAGCGGGGGTGCGGGTGCGGTGTGTGCGGCGTCGGTGAAGGCGATTCCCGGTGCGCCACCGAGATAGGAGACCAGGCGCGCGGCGGTGACGCCGTCGGGGTTGCGCCGATCGAAGCTGATTTTGCACCCTGATCCACCGAACCCGAGTCCGGAGTAGGAGAGCACCACGTAGCCGCGCTGTGCGAAGAACTTCGCGAACGGGGCCTGGGTGTCCTTGGAGCCCGCGAAGCCGTTGGTGGTGAGAATCGCCGGTGCCGGGTTCGATGCCGACGCTCCGGCCGGCCGGTACACGTCGCCCACCACATCGCAGGTGCCCGCGGAGGTTCCGGTGACCTTGAAGTGCAGGGTGGCGACCGAGTAACCCGTCGCTGCTGCCGCGACGTCCGGGGTGATGGTCATCGACGACACGGCACCGACAACGGCGGCGACCGCTGCCAGTGTCCATCGAAGCGATCTGTGCATGCCATCTCCTTCTCGGCCGACCCGTGCTCCCGACCGACGGAGTTTGGCAGACACGGCCCTGCCGCACGAGAGAACGGCCGAATTCGGCCCGACCTGCACCGATAGCCGAACTTACTGGATCTATTCCAACAACTGGACTAATTCCAGAAAGGGAGTAGCGTGGAAACCATGCAGGACGGCCGGACATTTCAGCGCCGATTGCGGGCAGCGGGCATGCGAGTCACCGCTCCCCGTCTGGCGGTTCTGGAGATCCTGCACGAAAGTCCGCACTCGACAGCCGATTTCGTTGCACGAGGCGTGCGAGAGCAACTCGGAGGTGTGTCCACGCAGACCGTGTACGACGTTTTGCGGGCATGTACCGAACGTGGATTGCTCCGCAAGATCGAACCCGCAGGATCGCCGGTGCGATACGAAACGCGAACCGGAGACAATCACCACCACCTGGTGTGTCGATCGTGCGGGCAGATCGTCGACGTCGACTGCACGGTCGGTCGGGTGCCGTGTCTGGCGCCCGATGACGACCACGGATACCTCGTCGACGAGGCCGAGGTCATTTTCTGGGGTCTGTGCCCGGCCTGCCGGGCGCGAACGGGTCCTGACGTTGCCGAGTAGTGAGTTCCCTGCCCGCGGTTCGCGCAGGCAGACAATACGAAGGAGACAGTGATGGCAATCGAACCGGCATATCGCATTTCATCCAAGGCCGCCGGCGGCGGTCGAGACGGCGAAGTGGTGTCCGACACCGGCCGTATCGATCTCGACATGCGTCCGCCGACCGAACTCGGCGGCAGCGGCGAGGGCAGCAATCCCGAGGAGTTGTTCTCGGCGGGATATGCCGCGTGCTTCCTCGGCGCCCTGCGTGCCACCTCCAAGTCCGCGGGCTCGCCGTTTCCCGACGAGTCGACCGTCACCGTGACCGTGGGGATCGGCAAGGACCCCGCCGACGGCGGCTTCGGACTGGTCGTCGACATCGAGTCGTACATCCCCGGCGTCGACGAGGCCAAGGCGCTCGAACTCGCCCAGGGGGCGCACGCCTTCTGCCCCTACTCCAAGGCCACCAAGGGCAACATCGACCACAACATCACCGTCCGGGTGTGAGGTTTCGACAAGCTCAACCAGCGCGAAGAAAGCTCAACCAGCGCGAGGAAAGCTCAACCAGCGCGAAGCGAGCTCAATCCGCTCAACAAGAAGGAGTCAGCACATGACAATCAGCACCCCCATCACCAGCACGCTCTCCGACGAGCAGAAGGCCGTGACCGGCCGCGCGTTGCAGGAAACCCTGGTCGACCTGATCGACCTCTCACTGATCGCCAAGCAGGCGCACTGGAACGTCGTCGGCCGCAACTTCCGGTCGGTTCACCTCGAACTCGACGAACTGGTCACGGTGAGCCGTGACTTCACCGACGACGCCGCCGAACGTGCCACCGCGATCGGCGTGTCTCCCGACGGTCGCGCAGAGACGGTCGCCAAGACCGCTGCGACCACCGGTTTCGGTGACGGCTGGACTTCGGATGCGGATGTGGTCGCGGCGATCGTCGACAACCTCAAGGCGGTCATCGCGGGTCTGCGCACCCGGATCGAGCTGACCGAGGAGGCCGACCCGGTGACCCAGGACCTGCTCATCGGCTTCGCCTCGAAGCTCGAGCAACTGCACTGGATGTGGCAGGCGCAGGTCGCCTGAGCCCGACGCCGCCGATCCGGCAGCCGGCGGCGGGGTTGTAGCGTGTGATCCCGTGGACAACTGGGGTGTGATGGCCGGTTTGGGCCTGCTCGCGGCGACCATCGCGGTTATTGCCTACACGCGGTCGCGTGAGGGCGATCCCGAACGGTTGCGCTCCGGTGTGCAGTTGGCGCGCGATTTGCGTGCCCTTGCCGGTGACGACGCGGTGCGGCTCGCGGCCGTCGACGAATTCGAGGTCACGCTCTATCAGCGGCTGTTCCACAGTTCGGTGGTGGCGCCGCGTGTCCGCGCCGCGGTGTGGGCGCTACTCGCGGCGGTTCTCCTCACCGCGGGTGCGCTCGCCACCCGCGGTGACGGGCTGCTGACCGCGACGGTGCACGTCGCCGCGGTGGTGGTGGCCATTCTCTTCGCGCTCGCGGCGCTCGGTTTCGCCGGTGCGGCACTGCTCCACTTTGCGACCACGCCCCGGGTCTCCTTCGACGAGTCGTACGAGAACGCCGACGAGACCGCGGACCCCGCTGCGACCGACCCCGCTGCGCCCGACCCCGTTGCGACCGACGATTAGTGACGCGTTCAGTCGGTGGTCGACGCCGCGAATCGCCGCCGATAGGTGGTCGGTGACACGCCCACCGCGGCACTGAAGTGATGGCGCAGCAGCGTCGCCGACCCGAACCCGACCGCCGCTGCCACCTCCTCGACCGGTAACGAAGTGGTCTCCAACAATTCCCTGGTGCGCAGGACGCGTTGCTCGACAAGCCATTTGTGCGGCGAGACCCCGACCTCGTCGACGAATCGTCGCGCGAACGTGCGTGCCGACATGTGCATGCGATCGGCCATCTCGTCCACCCGGATCTCGCGATCCAGGTTCTCGATGAGCCACGTGAGCGTCGCGGCGAACCCGTCGGACTCGCATGTCGGCATCGGCATCTCGACGAACTGGCGTTGCCCGCCGTCGCGGTGCGGGGAAACCACCATCCGGCGTGCGATCCGGTTGGCCGCCTCGTGTCCGCATTCCTCCCGTACCAGGTGTAGTGCCGCGTCGATGCCCGCCGCGGTGCCCGCGCTGCTGGTGACGGGTCCGTCGTCGACGAACAGCACGTCGATGTCGACGGACGCGCGCGGGTACATGCGCGCCAGCTTCTCGCCGTACCGCCAGTGCGTGGTGCAGCGCCTCCCGTCGAGGAGTCCGGCGGCGGCCGCGACGAACGCTCCGGAACAGACGGTGAGCACGCGCGCCCCGTTGGCCACCGCACCGCGCAGCGCATCGAGGACCTCGCCGGGGTACTCGCCCGACGTGCTCCCACCGGGCACCGCGACGAGGTCGGCGTCGAGGCAGCGGTCGAGTCCGTGCGGGGCGATCACCGTCGCGCCGTTGCCGATGCTCAGTGGCCGGCCGGGCTGAATGGAGCACACCCGGAAGTCGAAGGCGGGCACACCGTCGTCGGTGCGATCGAGCCCGAAGACCTCGTTGATCACCCCGAACTCGAAGAGCGCGACCTCGGAATAGAGCAGAACGGCGACACTCCTGAGCACCCGACCAGTATGGCAGAAATTTGTCGATGGTTGTCATTGATGCCACTGGTGGCTGGATATGCTCGGACAAATAATTTCTGTCATGAACCTCGCGCAGAACATCGTCCTCTGCCTCATTCTCGCGCTGGTCGTCACGCCGGCGATCTACGCGGTGGTCCGCCTGCACTGGGATCGCGACCTTCCCGCGATTCCCTTCGGGTTCGACCACGCGGGATCGGGTCTCGACACCCCGTCTCTGGGCGAGCACGGCGGTCCCGACGCCGACCGGATCGGCCAGGAACTGCGGGTGCTGACCCTCCACCGGCGTGATGGCCTGACGAGCGCCCCCACCCCGTGATGACCCACCGCCGGGCGCGGCGTCGTGGTGTTCGATGACGTGTCGGCACGGGCCGTGCGATTGCTATGTTGGGACACGCATCACGATGGTCTTCGTGTGGTACTCGGTCTCGCAGTGGTGCACGGTGAAGCGGGCACCGCGAGCGGAGGGGGGCGGGAGTGGGTCACCGCGCGCGCATCGTGTGTGTCGTGGTGGCTCTAGCCCTGGTCGCGTTGTTGACCACCGCCTCGACGGTGGTGCGCACAGCGACGGGGACCCAACCATTCGCCTCCTTGTCGTCGGTGCCCACCGTGCTCGAGGGGTCCGGCGCACCGGCGATCACGCTCAGCGCACATCTTTTCCGCGGATCGGCCGAGGCGATCGTGATGACCGCGGGTGCTCGACCGGCAGACCGTGACCGCGTCACCGCAGTGGCGCGGGCCCGGCATGTGCCGGTGTTCGCCGCCGCCACCGACGACGTCGGGCGAGGACGTCTCGAGCAGGAACTTCGGCGACTGGGCACCCGGGCGGTGCACGTGGTCGGCGGTGGATCGGCCGGCGTGCCCATCACCACGACACCGGGGCTCGATGACGTGATCGGCAACGATGCCCCGTCGGGTCCGGCTCCGCTCGTCTACGTCACGGGTACACCCGACCCGAGCACATCGGCCACCGCGGCAGCCGTCGGTGCCACGGTGATTCCGGTTCCGGTGCCCGATCCGCGCGCCACCGGCGAGTCGATCGGCGCGCTTCGCCCGGCGACTCTCGCGCATGCCCCGGTGCTCGCCCTGGGTGCAGCGTTCGGTGACGACAACCTCTTCCGCGAACGGGTACGCGAAGCGCTGTCGCTGCCCGAGGTGCCCGGCGGTGGTCAGCTGGTGGTCCCCGGGAAGCGAATGGTCGCGCTGTACGGTTCGCCGGGGTCGCCGTCGCTGGGACCGCTCGGTCGCCAGGATCTGCGCGCCTCCATCGCGCGCGTGCGAGCACTCGCCGCAAGTTATCAACGGGTCAGTCGCGAACTGGTGGTGCCCGCGTTCGAGATCATCGTGACCGTGGCGTCGGCGTCGCCGGGGCCGGGTGCGACGTATTCGTCGACGATCGACCCGGCGGTGATACGGCCGTGGGTGGAGGCCGCCGGACGCGCCGGGATCTACGTGACCCTCGATCTCCAGCCCGGCCGCACGGACTTCCTGACGCAGGCCAAGAGATACGCCGAGTTCCTTCGGTTTCCGCACGTCGGGCTCGCGCTCGATCCGGAGTGGCGACTCAAGCCCGACCAGGTCCACCTCACCCAGATCGGGTCGGTGAGCGCGGGTGAGGTCAACCGGACCGGCGACTGGCTCGCCGAACTCACGCGGAACGATCGGTTGCCCCAGAAGCTCTTCGTCCTCCACGAGTTCGACACCGACATGCTCGCCGATCGGCAACAGATAATCACCGGGCGCCCGGAGCTCCAGACGGTGATCCACGCCGACGGGCACGGCATCCCGTCGGTCAAGATGGACACGTGGCGCAGGTTGCTGGTGGATCTGCCGCCCGGCGTCGTGATGGGGTGGAAGAACTTCTACACCGAGGACACGCCGACCCTCACTCCGGCGCAGACGATGCTGGTCAGACCCCGGCCCTTCTTCGTCTCCTACCAGTGATCGGGTGGACTCCAACACCGTGACGGTCCAGCGAAAAAATCGTGCCACAATGTCCCACTTTCGCGCTTGTTTTGCGTAAACGCGACCTAATCTGAGAGCGGAAGTAGGGACCGGTGCCCTATCGCGGGTGCTGCACGCCCTCACGACGTGGCCATTCTTGCTGGTCGATTCGGATACGGCGAGTCGCCGCGGCCCGGCCCCAAACGGCAACCTTCGGGTGGACTTGTGTTGCCCGAAAAGTATTCCACCGCAACGACTTTCATCCTTGCTGCAAATCTGTGCTCGGATGTCACAGAAATGGACATGGGCGCAATTCGTTGACTAGATTTAACTCGTGACCATACTTGTGACGCCCGGCGTGAACGCAGAAGTGCGGATTCTCCAGACGCAGCAGAGGGCGACCCGATGACCTCGCCGAGTGGTGGTGCTGATCCTGCGACCGAGCCGATCGGTGTCGTGCGCGAAGAATCCGGCCGGGGCGACGTCTTACTCGAAGCCCGCGGGATGGGCGTCAAGGCGTCCTGGGGACACATCTTCGGTCCGACGGACCTCACGGTGCGTGCAGGTGGCGTCACCGTGCTGGTCGGTTCCGGAGGGCGGGGCCGCACCGCCCTGCTTCTGACGCTTGCGGGCCGGATGAAGCCGACGTCGGGCACATTGCACGCATTCGGGCGGGAGAACAACGCCCAGTACCTCTTCAATCGGGCCGGCTTGGCGTGGATCGACGAGGTCGACGGCATCGAGCAGACAATCCGGGTCCATGACGTGGTGACCGAGCAGATCCGCTGGGCGGCGAAGTGGTACAAGTGGGTGCCGCAATCCACGGAGGCAGATCTGGAACGGATCTGCCGGCCGGTCTTCGGCCCGTACTCGCTTCCCACCATGGACGCGTATATCGAGGAACTGCCCGAATTCACCGCTGCGTTGTTTCGGATTGCCGTCGCCAACATTCGCAAGCCGCCACTCCTCGTGGTCGGTGGAGTCGATCGCCTCACCCGGGTGGAAAGCGCCCACAAACTCCTCAATCGCCTGGTGGAAATCGGCCGTGAGCAGACGATCATCACCGCCGACGTCAACGGTGTGTTTCCCGACACCGGCGTGAGAGATGTTGTCCGAGTGCACAACTTGACAGACAACGAGTTCGTTCAACTCGAGACCGAGGATCGGATCTGACATGCTCGCAGCGTTCTCCCCAGGCAGCGATTTCAAGCGCTACTACCGGGGCCGGATGCCCCGGCTCGCCCTCATCGTGATCATTCTGATGCCACTGATGTACGGCGCCCTGTACCTGTGGGCCTTCTGGAACCCGTTCAACGCCGTCGACAAGCTTCCGGTGGCGCTGGTGAATGCCGACGTAGGCGCCACTGTGCAGGGCCAGCCCCTCAAAGCGGGTGAGCAGGTCGCGCAGGGGCTGATCGACTCGAAGCAACTCGACCTGCACCTCGTCTCGGAAGAGCAAGCAGCCGAAGGCGTCAGGGACGGAAAATACTACTTCTCCATCACTCTGCCCAAGGACTTCAGCGAGGCGGTCGCCTCACCGACGGGTGACAACCCCCGCTCCGCGCCGCTGATCTTCACCTACAACGACGCGAACAACTACCTGTCCACCGTGATGGGCCAGGATGCGGCGTTGCAGATCGTGAATACCGTCGGAGCCCAGGTGGGGGCGCAGACCTTCGACATCGTGCTCAGCGACGTGTCCAAACTGATTCCGCAGATCAAACAGGCACAAGCCGGTGTGAACCAGCTGAACACCGGCATGAAGCAGGCCAACACCGGTGCCCAGGAACTCGCCACGAACCTGGTGACCGCCAAGGACGGCGCGGCGCAACTCGCGGGTGGACTCGATCAACTCGACACCGCGCTCACCGGCGCCACGGCGCCGTTGCTGCAGGCCCTGAACAATTCCGGTACCAACGGGGTCAGTCCGGCGCAGCTCAACGCGACCGCTCAGAGGCTCGGTAACAACACCCAGGTGGTGACCAATCAGCTGACCGTCGCCGCCAACGCGCAGTCACAGGCGAGCCAGATCGTCGACAGCGTCGTGGCCCAACTGCTCGCCAGTCCCGACCCGAACATCCAGAACATCGGAAACGCTCTCGCACCCGTGCGCAGCTACTTCCGCACGCAGGGCCTCGGCCCGGATGCGAACAATCAGCTCACCCAGGTGAGATCCGACGTCGAGGTGCTGTCGGCGCAGGTCAACAATCCGCAGAGTCCGCTACGACAGGCTCTTGCTCTGTTCGAGAGCGGAAAGCTCAAGAGCGACATCCTGGCCGCCCAGGGTGCGGCCAACGAACTCAGCTCGGGTGCCAACCAGCTCAGCACCGGTCTGGTGGAACTCAGTAACGGCGCCGATCAGCTTGCCACCGGCACCACACAGTTGGCCGCGGGCACACAGCAGTTGGCCAACGGCGTCAACGACGGAGTGAAGGACATCCCGAAGTGGTCGAGCAAGCAGAAGGAACAGTTCGCCAATGCTCTGGCGAAACCCGTTGCGCTGCAGGAGAACACGCTCAATGAAGCGAAGACGTTCGGCACCGGTTTCACCCCGTTCTTCTTCGGGCTGGCGCTCTTCGTGGGCAGCATCATCGCGTGGATGCTCTTCACGCCGCTGCAGGCGCGCCCGATCGCGCAGGGCCTCAACTCCGTGCGCGTCGTACTCGCCTCGTACGCGCCGACATTCTTCGTCGGAGTGCTGCAGGCGCTGATCCTCTACCTGGTGGTGGTTTTCGCGATCGGGCTGCGGCCGACACATCCGGTGGGCACATTTGCCTTCATGTTGTTGATGGTGGCGATGTTCCTGGCGATGATCCAGATGTTCAACGCCTTGTTCGGGCCCGCGGTGGGCCGAGTGGTGACCCTGGCGTTCCTCATGATCATGCTCACCTCCGCGGGTGGAATCTATCCGGTACCCACCACGACAAAACCGTTCCAATACATCCACTGGGTGGACCCGATGACGTACACGGTGACCGGGTTGCGCCAACTCACCGTGGGCGGCATCGATTCCAGATTCTGGATAGCCCTATCCGTGGTCGCGGCCATGACGCTGGTCTTCCTCGCGATCACCACCTGGGCCGCCCGAAGAAACCGGCAATACACCATGGATCGGCTCTATCCGCCGGTCGAAGTCTAAGGGGCGCTGAGCCCTTGCCCTTCCGCTACGACGAAACGTCCATGACCACATCACGCCCAGAAAACCGAACAGTTCATTCACAACACTCCTGAGGAGGAGAGCATGACCGAGCGTAAGCATACGAATGCGCGAGCGACCACGAACACATCCGAGTCAGTCATTCTCAACCCTGTATTCGTCCGGCCGGGCGAGGCGACCGAGTATCCGAAGTTCACCATCCCGGACTCGATGAGCCTGCCGGAGACCGCGTATCAGATCGTCCACGACGAGGCGATGCTCGACGGAAACGCGCGTCTGAATCTCGCGACATTCGTGTCGACGTGGATGGATGACGAAGCGCGCAAGCTGTATTCGGAAACCTACGACAAGAACATGATCGACAAGGACGAGTATCCGCAGACCGCGGCCATCGAGGACCGCTGCTGGAAGATCATCGCCGATCTGTGGCACGTTCCCGACGTGGACAATGCGATCGGTACCTCGACGATCGGATCGTCGGAGGCAGCCATGCTCGGCGGCCTGGCCCTCAAGCGTCACTGGCAGCAGCGTCGCAAGGCCGAGGGCAAGCCCATCGACAAGCCCAACCTCGTGCTGTCGACCGCGGTCCAGGTGTGCTGGGAGAAGTTCCTCAACTACTTCGAGGTCGAACCGCGCTGGGTACCGGTCTCGGAGGAGCATTTCGTCTTCGACGGCCACGAGCTCGAAAAGTACGTCGACGAGAACACCATCGGCGTCGTCGCGATCGTCGGTGTCACCTATAACGGTCTCTACGAGCCGGTGAAGGCGATCTCCGAGAAGCTCGACGAGATCCAGGCGAATACCGGCCTCGACATCAAGATCCACGTCGACGGTGCATCCGGTGCCATGGTGGCCCCGTTCTGTCAGCCGGAACTGGAGTGGGACTTCCGCGTTCCGCGCGTGGTCTCGATCAACACCTCCGGCCACAAGTACGGCCTCGTCTATCCCGGATTGGGCTGGATCATCTGGCGCGATGTGGAAGCGCTGCCGGAGAGCATGGTGTTCCACTGCAGCTACCTCGGTGGGAACATGCCCACCCTGGCGCTGAACTTCTCGCGTCCCGGCGCACAGGTTCTGTTGCAGTACTACAACTTCCTGCGTTTGGGTCGCGACGGATACCGGGCCATCCAGCAGGGGTCGATCGACGTCGCGACGTATCTCTCCTCGTCGATCGCCAAGCTCGGTCCGTTCGAGTTGGTCAGTCACGGTGACACCATTCCGGTGTTCGCGTGGAAGCTGAAGGCGGGCTACACCGACAAGTGGAACTTGTACGACCTTTCCGATCGGCTGCGGCTCAAGGGATGGCTGGTGCCGGCGTATCCGATGGCCGACGGCCTGGCGGACTGGACGCTGCAGCGCATCGTGGTCCGTGCCGGTCTGAGCCACGATCTGGCGACCGCGCTGCTCGCCGACCTCGAGAGCGAGGTGGCCTTCCTCGACGCGTTGGAGTCGCCGTTGCCGCGCGAAGGCACCGGATCGCACTTCCACCACTGACCGGCCGGCCACCGACCGGGTGGGCGACGGGGAGCCCACCCGCTCGGGCCGGTGGTCGAATGACGCCGCACTTCAAGGAAGCCGTACTTCAAGGAATAGGAAGCGATCAGGTGAGCACAACCACCGCCCGGGAGCCATCCTGGCATCGTGCGTTGCTGACCCCCACACTGAACAAGCAGTGCTGGGGATTCATGATCGGTTCTGCACTGTTCGCGCTGGGATCGGCGCCATGGATCGGTATCTGGATGGGCGCGGCCAACGCGAACATCTGCTACTTCATCGGCGCGTGGTTCTTCACCGCCGCGGGTCTGGTGCAACTGTTGCTGAGCGGGGCGATGACCGTTCCCGTCGACTATGCCCCGGGAACCATGGTGCGCGCAGAATGGCTTGCCGCGGCAACCCAGTCCTTCGGCACCCTGATGTTCAACGTCAGTACCTCCGCAGCGTTGGCGGCGCACACCGTGCCCGCGGAGAAGCACCTCGTCTGGGCGCCGGATGCGGGCGGTTCGGTGGCGTTCCTCATCAGCGGCGCCTTCGCGATCGTCGCCTACTGGCGGGTGAAGAAGCTATGGAATCCGAGTGATTCCGGCTGGTGGGCCACCCAGATCAACATGCTCGGCTGTATCGCCTTCGGCGTGAGCGCGGTAGCCGCCTACATCACCCCCGACGGCAACACCATCGACAACGTGCTCGCCAACAGCTGCACCTTCGTCGGTGCTGTCTGCTTCTTCCTCTCGTCCCTGATCGTGCTGCCGCGACGTTCCGCTGTACCGGGTGCGACCTCATGACCGCCGTCTCCGTCGACCAGGCCCCAGAGGAAGGGCTGACCCCGCAGATCGTCGCCGATTGGCGCAGGCGTATCGGCTCCTCGATGACGCCCGGACCCAACCCGACCCGACACTTTCATCGGGTCGGTGACCGAGGCGTGGCGAACTACATTCCCGCGCTGCAGGTGACTCCGTACGGTGACACCCCATTCGAGGAATACGTCTACTGGCGACCCTTGTCGGTGATCCTCGTTCACGCACTGCTCCGAACTCCGTGTACCACCAGTCGCACGCCCTCGGTGGTCGACGAGTTCCCCTCGGATTTTCTGCTGGTCAACACGTATTCGATGCCGGGTAACAGTCTGGTTCGACAGGACGGCGTCGATCACTTCTTCAACAACCAGCAGCACCTGGCGATGGCCGACAACCGAGCGGTCTACGACCAGACGTCGTTCACCGTCAATGATCCGGTCGGCATCTGGATTCCGACCGAACTGCTGGCGAATGAGCTGCCCGAGGGCAGTTCCGCACTTCCGCCCGTCGTGTCGGATTCCCCGCTGGCGCGTGCGACCGCGGCCTTCATCAGGGGTTTCGCCTGCGAAGCCGCCGTGCGGGGGATGGATGTCGACATGGAAACCGAGCTGGCGGCAGTCGACTTGGTGCGCAACGTCATTCGTCAGCAGGATCTGCGCTCGCTGCGCTCCGGTGACAACGCGGTCTTCGTGCGGGAAGCGTCCAGACGGCTCGTCGAACAGCACTTCCGCGACCCGGACTTCACCGCGGATTCGATTGCGCGCCATCTGCACCTGAGTCGCCGTCAGCTCTACCGCCAGCTCGCCGGATTCGGGTTGTCGCCGGCCGCGATGATCGCCGACCGCCGGCTGCGGCGCGCGGCGCGGCTACTCTCCGGACCGGATCAACTCAGTCTCGAACGGGTCGCGGAGGCATCGGGGTTTGCGACCGTGGCCACGTTACGCAACCGATTCAAGGCGCAGTTCGGGATGACGCCCGACCAGTATCGCCGCGTACGTCCCGCAACGCCGACAACTGAGAACGGGACGGTATAGCGATGTATGTGGTGAGCAGGGAAGACGGACTGGACCCGGCACGAGTTGCGCAGTGGCAGAATCGAATCGGAATCGATCCACATTCTCCCGGTGCAGACAACAGGATCGTGTTCCGCGGCCGGGAAGGCCTCGCCACCTATTCGCAACAGTTCTCCCGTGTCACGGTGCGTGACCCCGACGCCTTTGAGTGCATCATGTACCACCGCAGTCTGTCCATGATCCGGGCGCACTGCGAATTGTGCACTCCGCGCCGCTCCGAGCGTTCCGCCGCCCGAGCGGAGGCCGAGGTGGACACCCCCTATCTCATGGTCGCGGCGCACCGGCTCAACGGGCAATTCCGTGTCACCCAGTTCGGCCGCCAACACACCTACGAGTCCGGGCAGTTCATGGTGCTCACGACGGCCAGCCCGTTCACTGCCGAGATCACATCGGTCTGCGAGACCGCGATGCTCCTGTTTCCCCAAGACGTGCTCGGCGGTGACGTGGTGAGTAATCGGCTCCTTCTGCCGATGGCCGCGGACTCCACGTTCGCCAGGGCCACCGCTCAGTTCCTGTTCCGGTTCACCTACGACGCCGCGGGCCGCAACCTGGACATCGACCCCGAGGCGGAGATGGCCGCCATCGAACTGGTGCGAGCTGCCCTCGGACACTTCACCTACTCCACGCGCCGGTTGGCGAACAATGCCATGTTCATCCGCGAAGCGGTCCGCGATCTCATCGAGCATCACTACGCCGACCCGGATTTCTCGGCGCATTCCATGGCCGACATCCTGCACATGAGCCGTCGCCACCTGTACCGGCGGTTTGCCGACGCAGAAGAGTCTCCGACCGACCTGATCAACGCCCGGCGCCTCGTCCACGCCCGCGAGCTGCTGAGTGCGCAGAACTCGATCCCGCTCGACGAGGTGGCGCGGCAGTCGGGTTTTCGCTCGGTGGCCACGTTGCGCAACCGTTTTCGCGCCGAGTACGGCACCACACCGAGTGCGTTCCGTGCGGAGGCAGGCTTGACGCGGTGATGTCCCCATTTCAGCGGCCGGGATGACAGGTGGTGGCCGATATGCGTTACTCGAACTGTGGATGACACCGCCGACACCGACACCCTGGCCGCCCGCGTCGCGAACCTGATGCCGCAGGCCCGCACCGACCTCGCGGAGATGGTCGCCTTCCGTTCGGTCTTCGATCCAGGTGGCAAGCCTCCCGAAGACTGCGACGCCATGGTGGACTGGCTGATCAACGCGTTCACCGAGGTCGGGTTGCACGACGTGGCCGCACATGTGACGTCCGACGGCAGCAAGTCGGTGACCGGGCACATCGACGGCCCGCCCGGCGCCCCGACTGTGTTGCTGTACTGCCATCACGACGTCCAGCCGCCGATGGACGAGCAGGCGTGGACATCACCGCCCTGGACGCTCACCGAACGCGACGGACGCTGGTACGGGCGCGGCGCCGCCGACTGCAAGGGCAACATCGCGGTGCACCTCACCGCGCTGCGCGCGTTGGCCGGTACCGCTGGTGTGAACATCAAGATCGTCGCCGAGGGCTCCGAGGAACTCGGCCTGGGTGGGCTCGAGCACCTGGTTCCCGAACGGCCCGAACTGTTCGCCGCCGACGCCATCCTCATCGCGGATTCCGGAAATTTCCAGGTGGGCACACCCACGTTGACCACCAGCCTGCGCGGCGTCGCCGACGTGGTGGTGAGCGTCGAAACCCTCGAGTCGGCGATGCACTCCGGCATGTTCGGCGGGGCAGCGCCCGACGCTCTGGCCGCGCTGATCGCGATGCTGGCCTCGCTGCGTGATGAGGCGGGCAACACAACGGTCCGCGGCCTTGCCAACGATGCGGTGTGGCCGGGAATCGATTATCCCGCAGACAGATTCCGCCGTGACGCCACCGTTCTCGACGGCGTCGACGTCATCGGGTCCGGCCGCGTGTCGGACATGGTGTGGGCGCGCCCCACGGCCACGGTCCTCGGGATCGATTGCTCCCCGGTGGCCGGGTCGACGGCGTCGGTGACGCCGCGGGCGCGGGCGCGGATCAATCTGCGGGTTCCGCCGGGCATGGATCCGGTGGCCGCGCAGGACGCGCTGATCGAGCATCTGCGTGCCGTGGCGCGGTGGAATGTGCGGGTCGCCATCGAGCGAGAGGCGATCGGGGCGCCGTTCTCCGGTTCCACCGGCGGACCCGCTTTCGATGCGATCGTGGCGTCGATGGGCACGGCCTACGGCAACGACGTGGTGTTGCAGGGTCAGGGCGGTTCGATCCCCCTGTGCACCGTGCTGCAGGACACCTTCCCCGACGCGGAGATCATGCTCTTCGGTGTGGAGGAGCCGCAGTGCCTCATCCACGCGCCCAACGAGAGCGTCGATCCCGGCGAGATCGAGCACATCGCCCTTGCCGAGGCGCTCTTCCTCCGTGACTACCAGCGGCCGTGACCGCGCGCTCTGCGGTCGTGTGCCGGGCTGCGGTATCAGGGCCGGGGAGCGTGCAGATCCGCGGCAGTGCCGCTGAATCGTTGCAGCAGTAGGCCTTTGAGTTCGGGGCGGCTGGCCGCGACGAGGGTGAACATGGCCTCGCGCGCCAGCCGGTCGGCGTCGCTGCCCCGGATCAGGGCGCGCCCTCCGTCGGCGGCGACAAGTGCGGCGGCGGCGTCGACCGCGAGTTGCGCGCCATCGGCACGTGCCGACAGCAGGTGCCCGGAGTCATCGAGTGATCGATCGAGCCGGGCCCGGATCTCACCGGCGCGTTCCCGCAGCCGTCGGGCCTCTGCCACGTCGCCGGCCCGCTCGATGAGGGCGGTGCAGCGGCGAACGAGGCCGAAGGGCAGGCTGCCGTTGAGTCGAATCCCGGTGTTCTGGGTGGCGAAGAATTTGTCGAGCGGGGTCCGGCCGACGACGAACGCGTCCGGCACGGTGAGGTTGTCCACCCGCACACTCACCGTGTGAGTGGCGTTTCCCGCCGTCAGCGCGAGCGGGGACACCGAGATCGCCGCCGACATGGGATGGGTCGGCACGATCACCGCGATCACGTCGTCGGTCTCCACGTCACGCGCCGAGATCTGCAGGATGTCGATGTACCCCCAGCCGCTGACGAACGGGGCATACCCCGACAGCGACCAGCCGTCGGCAGTGCGCGTGGCCCGCATCCGCGGCGGCGTGGGCACCGCACCCGCGTACGCGACGCCGGCGCGCAACCGTCCGGCGATCGCGTCGTCGAGCAACTCTGCGCGCAGCGGCTCGTTGTCGGTGGACGACAACGAGATCACCACCCCGTGATGCTGGAGCCAGGTGAAGGCGGTGGACAGGCAGCCGCTGGTGAGGACCTCGATGATCTCGATGACCTGCGCGAGGTCGAGGCCGCAATCCGGGGCGGCGATGCCGAAGAGGCCGGCATCGGCCAGCGCCGACCAGTGGGTGACGGGGATCTCGCCGGTGCGGTCCACCTCGGCGGCGTCGCCGAACAGCATATCGTCGGCGATGCGGTAGGCGGACTCCACGAGCACGGCCGGGTCGGGTGTCCTCGTCACCCAACCCAGCCTAGTGCCGTCGCATCGATACCCCGGGCCGGAGGGCCCGACGACTCAGACGGTGCAGAGCGGCGAGTAGTCGCTTCGTCCGCCCGTGGTGGGTGAGATCAGGAAGGTGCACGAATTGAAGCCGAGCTTCTCGGTCTGCGTCTTGAGCATCCGGAGGTCCTCGGTGGTCAGCACCTGCTTGCGGGAGAGCACGAAGCCGGAGACGCGGAAGGGGTCACCCACGATCGCGTACTCGTACGGGCCCTTCGGGTCCTTGCCGTCGGCAACCCACGCGATCACGTAGTTCGGGAAGTTGCCCGAGTTGATCGTGTTGGGGACACCGGGGAACGAGACGGCCAGCGCTGCGTTGCTCTTCTCGGGGTCGACGACGGTGGCCTTGCCCTTGATGCCGTCGGGTTGCCGGGTGAAGCTGGTGCACCGATTGTCGACGCTGACAGTGGTGGGGTTGATCAGGCCGTAGGTGGCGTTCGTGTCCTTGGCGCAGCGGATGCCGTAGAAGGACGGAATAGTGGCCTGCTGCCACCAGGTTCCGAGGTACCGCGCAACCTCGAAGTTCTTCACCGGCTGCAGCGAGGTGTCGGCGCGTGCCGGTGCGGTGGTGGCGACGAGGCCGGTGACGACGAACAGCGCAGCCGCGAGTGCGGCCAGGATTCTTCTCGAGTGGGGCATGGTGCCTTCCTGACGGTCGACTCGGTCACCGGGTGACCGGTCATAGGGGATCAGTCGTGTGAACGCACAGCCATTCGGTCCCGGCCGCCTCGCGGATGGGCGGTCAGTCCCGCGCGTAGGTGATCGCCGGCTGCCAGGTGGCGACCGCCCAGATCACGATGAGGTCGACGACGATGATCAGGATCGCCCACGCCGGGTAGTACGGCAGCCACAGGAACTGGGCGATGATCGACAGTGAGGCGATGATGATCGCGGCGATGCGCGCCCAGTCGGCGCCCACTGCCAGCGCACCCGCGACGATGATCGCGATGATGCCGATGATCAGGTGAATCCAGCCCCACGTGGTGAGGTTGAACTTGTAGATGTAGTCGCCGTCGAGAACGAAGAGCTGGTCGTTGGCGATGGCGGAGATGCCGGTGAAGATGCCCACGATTCCGGCGGTGAACAGCAGTGCGGCTGCGACGAGGGAGATGCCGAACGCGAATCCCTGTTTCGCGGAACTCTCGGCTGCCGCGTCATCGAACTGTGTGCTCATGGTGGTGCGCCTTTCTGACCGGTTGTCGATGTGTGATGCCCTCCAACACTATCGACATCCGATGGTGGCGCCGGCCATATGGCCACGTCGGATGAAAAGCGTCCCGAAGTCGCCGCACGGGAGCTCAAAACCGCTGTCGGTGTTGATCGCATCGCGGTGTGACCAGCCGATTTAGTTCGCGCACGGTGGTGGGGGTAAGCTATCGCAGGTTGCACACGGGGTGTGGCGCAGCTTGGTAGCGCGCTTCGTTCGGGACGAAGAGGTCGTGGGTTCGAATCCCGCCACCCCGACTCGTTGGTTGAGACGACAGCAGGGCCCCTGATCGGCAGGAATGCAGGTCAGGGGCCTTACTTGTGCCGTTTCCTACAACCTCTGGTGAGACGCCGCTGGTATGCCACAACCACCGAGGCGCGTGTCGGCGATCAGGCGCCGAGCCGGGCGGCGAGGTCGAGGACGTCGGCGGCGTGCACGTCATTCGCCGGTGAGCCGGAATCGTCCTTTGCCGCGCCGCCCCATTCGTCCGGGCGCGCGACGAAGGCGGTGCGCAGACCGTTCGATCTCGCTGCGTCGAGATCACTTTGGTGGGTGGCCACCATCATCACCTGCGCAGGCTCGACCTGCATCAGGCGTGCCAGTCCCAGATAGGTTTCGGGTGACGGCTTGTAGTGCTGCCACAGATCCGCTCCCGCGGCGAGATCCCACCCGAAGTTGTTGTGGCGGGCCAGATCCACCAGGAGCCGGACGTCGCCGTTGCTGAGCGCGCAGACGACGAAGCGCGTGCGGAGTCTGCGGATACCCGGGGTCGCGTCCGGCCAGGCGGGGAGCTCGTGCCAGGCCCGAACCAAGCTCGCGGCGGCGTCGTCATCAACCTCGACGCCGAAGTGGTGGGCCGTATCGCGCAGCGTGATGTGGTGTAGCGCATCGAGATTCGCCCACGGCAGTTCACCCGACTCGACCCGGGCCAGTATCGGGGCGTAGCGGCTGCGCCAGTCGCGTGTGAACTCGGCGGGATCGACGCCCAACCCCGAGCGGGCCACGGCATCGCTGATTCCGGTGAACCAGTCGGTGAGTGTGCCGAAGGTGTCGAAGGCCAGGACGCGGACGCCGTCGGCGGTCACCTGTTCTCGGTGGCCAACTGCGGCAGCGAGTGCTCCTCGTCGAACTCCGCATCGCCGTGGGACACCGGCGTCAGGGTCAGCAGGTTGGCCTCGGGACGACAGCAGAACCGTGCGGGCGCCCATGGTGAGGTGCCCAGACCGGCGCTCACGTGCAGTTTCATCGTCGAGCCCCAGGCCGACGGGCCCTTGACCCGGGATCGGTCGATCTCACAGTTGGTGACGAGCGCTCCCACGAACGGCAGGCACAGCTGACCGCCGTGGGTGTGACCCGCCATCACCAGGTCGTAGCCGTCGGCGGCGAACCGGTCGAGCACGCGGGGTTCGGGGGAGTGGGTGAGGCCCAACCGCAGATGTGCGAGCGGGTTGGGCCGTCCGGCGATGGTCTCGTAGCGGTCGCGTTCGATGTGCGGGTCGTCGACTCCGGCGGCCACCACGCGCACGCCACCGACCTCGAGTTCACGCACGGTGTGCGTCGCATCCAGCCAACCGCGCTCGATGAACGCCGCGCGTAGGTCTTGCCACGGCAACGGGGCGCCGTGGGTGCGTTCATGGTGGCTGTCGAAGTACTGGAACGGATTCTTGGGGCGCGGGCCGAAGTAGTCGTTGGACCCGAACACGAACAGTCCGGGCCGCGACAGCAGGCCGCCGAGTGACTGGATCACCGCCGGTACCGCCGCCGGGTGGGCGAGGTTGTCGCCGGTGTTGACCACCAGGTCGGGTTCGAGTGATTCCAGCTCGGACACCCACGCCTGCTTGACGCGCTGGTTCGGTGTCATGTGGAGATCGCTGATGTGCAGCACACGCAGCGGCGTCGCGCCGGGTTCGAGAACCGCCATTGTGGTGTGCCGCAACGTGAATGCGTTGCGTTCGATGACCGTCGAGTAGAACAGGCCGGCGGCCGCGACGCCCGCGGCGGCGCCGAGCGAGCGGGCGACACCGGTGGAGGTCAGGTCGGCGCGGCTCGGGCGCCACGCGGATCCGGAGTCGGCTTTGTGCATCTCACCAGGATACCCGCAGCCCGCCGCCGGTCACGGCGGTGAGCGAAACGGGCGACGACGTCAGCCGGGAAGCTGGATCACCACCGGCCCGACGCCGGGCACCTGCACCGTGGTCTGGGTGGGACCGTTGCTGTCGCCGCCGGATTGCTGTCGGCCATTGCTCACATAGATCGTGATCACGCTGCCGGGCATCGCCGCATCCGAGGGAGCGGTGAACACCACGGTGCCCTGCGGACGGCTGCTGTCCACTTCGAGCTGGTTGACCTTGAACCCGGCCGACTGCAGCCGGGCGGTGGCATCACTTGCCTGCAGACCGCTCACCTGGGGTATCCGGCCCCGGTCGTTTCCGTTGAGGTAACGCGGGTCGGTGGGCGGCAGACTGATCGGACCGTACTTGGTGGCCACCGGCATCACGGCCTGATACCAGGTGCGCGCCGGTTCCATGCCGCCGTAGATGTCGCCCTCGCCGCACAGCCGGGCCGGACCCGAGCACACCCCGGACGGGTTGGGGCCGTCGGAGTAGACGTAGGCGGCGCCGGCGAGTTCGTTGGTGAAGCCGACGAAGGCGGCCGACCGGTGGGCCTCGGTGGTGCCGGTCTTGCCGGACATGGGGTAGCTCCAGCCCACCGACCCGGCGGCACCGGCCGACGTGCCGCCGCCCTTGTCGTCCTGGCTCATCGCATTGGCGAGGGTGTTGGCCAATCCGGCCTCGACCACCCGCTCGCACTTGGGTGCGTTGAACGGGATGGCGCTCACGGCCGGCTTGCCGTCCGGACCCATCACCGGGTTGCCGTACTGATCACGCTTGATCTTGCTGATCGACTTGATGGGGTTGGGCGGGCACCACACGCCACCCGACGCCAGGGTGGCAGCGACGTTCGACAGCTCGAGCGGGTTGATGGGCCACGGTCCGAGAGTGAACGAACCGAGGTTGCCGTCCTTGACGTACTGGGCGACGCTCTTGTCGCCGTAACCCGACGAGCCGGGCACGGTGTAGGACCGCATCCCCAGCCGCACCGCCATGTCGACGGTCGGTTTGACGCCCACCTGCTGCAGCAATTTGACGAACGCGGTGTTCGGGGACTGCGCCAGCGCCTGGGTGACCGACATCGACGCCGGATACTTGCCGTCGTTCTTGACGCAGTAGTAGTTGGCGGGACAGCCATACGCGCCGCCGCTGTCGCCCATGCCTTCGACCGCGATCGAGCCGGGCACGGGGATGTTGGAGTTGATCGGGAGGCCCTTCTCCATGCCCGCGGCGACGGTGAAGATCTTGAACACCGACCCCGCGCCGTCGCCGACCAGCGAGAACGGTTGTGGCTGGACGGTCTGGTTCGCGTTCGCGTTGAGGCCGTAGTTGCGGCTCGACGCCATCGAGACCACGTCATGCGAGTTGGTGCCGGGCCGGATGGTGCTCATCACGTCGGCCACGCCGTCGGCGTCGGGGCTCGCGTTGTTCTTGACCGCCCGCACCGTGGTGCGCTGGACGTCGGGGTCCAGGGTTGTCTGGATGATGTAGCCGCCACGCATCACCGTGTTGCGGGACATGCCGTTCTCGGCGAGGAACTGCATGGCGTAGTCGCAGAAGAAGCCGTTGTTGTCGGCGGCGATGCAGCCCTGCGTGGGTATCCGCGGCGACGGCACCACCCCGAGGGGGGTCTTCTTGGCGGCGACGAGTTCGTCTCGACGATTGGGGAAGTTCTCGATCATCGTGTCGAGCACGACGTTGCGGCGTGACAGCGCGGCTTCGGGATTGGTGTAGGGATCGAGCGCGGAACTCGACTGGACCATGCCCGCCAGCAACGCGGCCTCCTGCACCTGCAGGTCCTTGGCGGGCTTGCCGAAGTAGGTCTGCGCCGCGGCCTCGATGCCGTACGAGTTGTTTCCGAAGGGCACCACGTTGAGATAGCGGGTGACGATTTCCTTCTTGGCCTCCTGCTTGGCGGCGGCGTCGTCGAGACCCTTGCGTTTGGCCTGATCGGTGAGCGACTGCTCCATGGTCAGCGCCATCCGCACCTCGCGCAGCTTGCGGGCGGGGGTGGTCTCGATGGCCGCCTGCCGGTCGGCCTCGGTACGCGCGAGCACGAGCAACTGATAGTTCTTGATGTACTGCTGGTCGAGGGTGGACGCGCCCTGCTGCACCTCTCCCGACGACGAGTTCTTCAGGGCCGCACGGATGGTGCCCTTCCAGTCGACGCCGTCGTGCTCGAGGAAACGGCGGTCTTCGATGGAGATGATGGCCCGGATCATGTCGGGCGCGATGTCGTTGTAGCCCACCTGGTAGCGGTACTGGTCGAAGAGCTGCGCGATCGGCTTACCCGACACGTCGGTCATCGTGGTGACCTCGGGCAGAGTTCCGGTCAGCAGATCCGACGAGACGTTCTCCACCGCGGAGGCCGCGCGGTTGGACGCGAGACCGACGCCGCTGGCCACGGGGTAGAGCAATCCGGCGACGAGCACGCCGGCCAATGCGCATGCACCGGCGAGCGGACCCAGCTTCTTCGACATCGGCACAACGGACAGGATACGGGTGATTCCTGAGACGCAGCTCAGCCCCGCCGCAGAGGGTGTTGCGAATCGGTGACGCCGCGCGATTCGACGGAGATCGCGGCCCGATCTCGGTGTCTGCACGATGGTGCCACTTTTTTCGGGCCGGGGGTTGCGTCGCAATGCACATAACCCTAGATTGAGGGCTGAATGTGACTCAGTTAACATTCCTCAGATGAAGTGGCCGGGATATCTCGGTGACGACAGAACAGGGGTCGGAACATGGCAACAGCGGCGGTATCGACCAACGAAGCGCGATTGACCTGGGTGTCCAACGCGCGCTGTCGCGGCGAGAACCCCGACGATCTGTTTGTTCGGGGGGCCGCGCAACGCAAGGCCGCGACCATTTGCCGTCATTGCCCGGTGCAACTGGAATGCGGAGCCGATGCTCTCGACAATCGTGTCGAGTTCGGGGTGTGGGGTGGGATGACGGAGCGTCAGCGGCGTTCGCTGCTGCGTCAGCACCCGGAGGTGACCTCGTGGGCGGCGTTCTTCGCCGCGCAGCGTCGTCGCCAGCAGGCCAGCGCTGTCTGATCAGCGCCACAGCGGTGGCGGAAAGCCGTTCGGTAAGAACGAGATCAGCAGCGCGTTGACGGCGTCGGGCTGCTCTGCCGGAATCATGTGAGAACCCGGCAGCACGGCCAGTCGGGCCCGCGGGATCGCCGCCACCACCTCTTGGCTGTGCTCGAGGGTGACCTCGTCATGGTCGCCCTGCATCACCATCGTGTCGGCGGCCACCGAACGCAGCGTCGTGAGGTCGATCTCGGGTCCGACGTCGAACATCGCGATCATCTTCTCGTGGAACACCGGGAAATGGTCGGGTCCGTCGGGGGAGAGTGCTCCGTACTGCGCGCGCAGCGACGCCGTGACCTGCGGCGACGACAGTGCCGAACGCAGTGGGCCGCCGGTGGCGCGGCCGGAGGAGTTGTAGTACTGCCCGATCAGCACCAGACGTGACACCAGGTCGGGGCGATCGCGGGCGGTGAGCAGTGCCACCGCCGCACCGTCGCTCCAGCCGACGAGATGGGCCGGCTTGCCGACGTGCCGCTGCAGATAGGCGATGGTGTCGTCGGCCATCGCCGCGTAGGTGATGGGTCCGGCGACATCGGGAGTGCGGGCGTGGCCACGACGTTCGGGCACGTGCACCTCGAATCCGGACTCCGCCAACCGCGGCGCGGTGAGCGCCCAGGACGCCGCGCCACCGAATCCGCCGTGTAACAACACAACCGGCGGCCCGGTGCCGGCCACCTCACGCCATTCGCGGTGTCCGGCGACGTCGACGTAGCCGCCGTCGAAGCCACGCAGCCTCGGTGCGGGCGTGCCCGCCGGGCGCATCGTCGGGTCAGCCCCGGCCGGTGATCTGCTCGGCCACCGCGCGCAGCGCCTCCATGTCGGCCACCTCGAACGGCAGCGACGGCACGCCGACGATCGGCACCGTCGGGTGCGACGCGGTGAAGCGCTGCAGCAGGTGTAGTTCGCGTTTACCGGTCTCCGCGCGATCGGCGTGCACGTGCAGCACGCCGCGGGTCAGCTCGTCGGACACGCGCGTGAGCGCCACCTGGGCCACCTCCTCGGAGATGGAGGTGAGATTGGGATGTGTTCGGTTGAGGATGAGTCCGGCCAGCGGCATCCTCTCCTCGCTGAGCCGGTCGACGAAAAACGCCGCCTCGCGCAGCGCATCCGGCTCGGCGGCCGCCACCACCGCGAACCGGGTGCCCGGCTGCTTGAGCAGCTCGTAGGTCTTGAGCGCCCGTTCCTGGAAGCCGCCGAACATCGAGTCGAGGGATTGGACGAAAGTGGCCACGTCGCGCAGCATCTCGCCCCCGATGATGGTGGACACCCCGCGCATCGCCAGACTCATCGCACCGGTTACCATGCGGCCCACGCCGCGGCCGCCGCCGACGAGCACCTTCATCAGCCGCCCGGACAGAAACGAACCGAGACGCGCGGGAGCGTCGAGAAAATCCAGCGCGTTGCGCGACGGCGGGGTGTCGACGACGATGAGATCCCACCGTTTCTGTTCGAGGAGTTTGCCGAGCTTCTCCATCGCCATGTACTCCTGCGTGCCGGAGAACGACGAGGCGACGGTCTGGTAGAAGGAGTTCTCCATGATCGCCTCGGCGCGTTCGGGAGTGGAGTACTCGAGCACCATCTCGTCGAACGTGCGCCGCATGTCGAGCATCATCGCGTCGAGCGTGCCGGGGCCGTCCATGGGCACCGGCTGCGGATCGTTGGTCAGTTCGCTCATCCCCAGTGACTGCGCGAGGCGGCGGGCCGGGTCGATGGTCAGCACCGCCACCGTGCGCCCGTGTTCGGCCGCGTAGAGCGCCATCGCGGCGGCGGTGGTGGTCTTGCCCACTCCACCTGAGCCACAACAGATCACGACGCGGGTCTCGGGGTCGGTGAGGACCGAACCCATCTTGAGATCGAGTGGCATCACGCCCCCGCCTTCTGCAGCAGATCGGCCAGTTCGTAGAGCGAGCCCAGGTCGATGCCATCGCCGAGGGCGGGAAGTTCGAGCGTGGGGATCTCGACCTCGTCGAGCTGCGCCTTGGCCACCTGCTGCGCCTGCAGCCGTGTCGCGTGCTCGATGGTCTCGGTGAGCAGCCCGGCCAGGTCGGCGTCCGACACCGGCACCCCGGCCTCGGCCAGACTCGACGCGACGCGGGGGGCGTCGATGTTGCCTTCGGCGATGGCGTCGATCTGATCGGCGGGTAGGTGAACGGGGCTGACCCGGTTGATGATCAGGCTGCCGATGCTGACGTTGTTGCCGCGCAGTTCGTCGACCGCTTCGATCGTCTCGGTGATCGGCATCGCCTCCAGCAGGGTCACCAGGTGAACCACCGTCTCCTCTGAGTGCAGCAGTCGCGCCACCGACTCGCTCTGGTTGCGGATCGGGCCGGTCTTGGCGAGGTCGGCCATGGCGGTGGTGACGTCGAGGAAGCTGCCGATCCGGCCGGTGGGCGGGGAGTCGACCACCACCGCGTCGTACACCCGGTTGCCGCGCCTGTCGGTGTGGATGATGCGTTCCTTGATCTTTCCGGTGATCAGCACGTCACGTAGTCCCGGCGCCACCGTGGTGACGAAGTCGATGGCGCCGATCCGCTTCATCGCCCGGCCGGCGAAGCCGAGGTTGTAGAACATGTCGAGGTATTCCAGGAGTGCGTGCTCGATGTCGATCGCAAGTGCCGACACCTCACCGCCGCCCTCGGCGGTCGCGATGCGGGTGTCCTGCGGCGGCAGCGGCGGCATGTCGAAGAGTCCGGCGATCCCCTGACGGCCCTCGCACTCCACCAGCAATACCCGTTTGCCGTCGGCGGCCAGCGCCAGGGCGAGGGCGGCTGCGACCGTGGTTTTCCCGGTGCCACCCTTTCCGGAGACGAAGTGCAGGCGCGCCCGTGCCGCGCTCTCGGGCCAGACGTTGTCCGTTAGACCGTCGGTGTCTGAGACGGGGCTTGTGTCCACCACAGGTTCACATTAGCCATCCGGAGCCACCAGATAGTCTGGGTCCATGACTGAAGTGACCGTGTGGGAGTACGCGACGGTGCCTCTCCTGACGCATGCAACCAAGCAGATCCTCGACACCTGGGGCGCCGACGGCTGGGAACTCGTGAGCGTTCTGCCCGGTCCCACCGGCGAGCAGCACGTCGCGTACCTCAAGCGACCGAAGGGATGACGGGAGCAGCCATGACCTGGACACAACGTCTCGCCGACCTCGGCATCGCGCTGCCGCCGGCGCCGAAGCCGGTGGCCAACTACGTACCCGCGGTCCGCGTGGGCAACCTCGTGTACACCTCGGGACAGTTGCCCTTCGTGGGCGGCCAACTCGAGATCCACGGCAAGGTCTGTCACGGGGCAGAGGGAGTGGTGAAACCGCCGGAGGCCGAAACCGCCGCCCGGCATTGCACGATCAACGCGCTCGCCGCGATCGACGGGCTGGTCGGCATCGACTCGGTGACCCGGATCGTGAAGGTCGTGGGCTTCGTGGCATCGGCACCCGGCTTCACCGATCAGCCGCTCGTGCTCAACGGCGCATCGGATCTGCTCGGCGAGATCTTCGGCGAGGCCGGTGTGCACGCGCGGTCGGCGGTCGGCGTCGCGGAGTTGCCGCTCGGGTCCCCGGTCGAGATCGAACTCATCGTCGAGGTGACCCCGGAGTCCTGACGTGACCACTTCGCCCGGCACTCCCGACCCGGTGGCCGTGCACCCGGCCTACGGCGTGCTGCGGGAGGTGACGCCATTCGCCTCGGTGTTGCTGTGCGACAACCCCGGGATGATGGAACTCGACGGCACCAACACCTACGTGTTGCGCGCTCCGGGGAACCCCGAGTGCGTGATCGTGGACCCCGGTCCGCGCAAGGCCAAGGATCACGTGGGTCGGATCGCAGAGCAGCCCGGGATTGCGCTGACACTCATCACCCACCGGCACTTCGACCACACCGGGGCCATCAAGGCGCTGCACAAGAAGACGGGGGCGCCCACCCGGGCCCGGCTGCGGGAGTTCTGCCGGGGCGGGGGGCAACCGCTGGCCGATCGTGAGGTGATCGAGGCCGCCGGACTGCGGATCACCGTGTTCCACACGCCCGGGCACACCGGGGATTCGGTGAGCTTCCTCGTCGAGTGCGACGGTGCGGTCGAGGGCGATCGGGGTCGCGCGATGCTCACCGGCGACACGATCCTGGGTAGCGGGACAACCGTCCTCGACCCGTCCGACGGCGGTCTGCGCGACTACCTGAACTCCCTCAACAGGCTCATCGTCGAAGGGGCCGATGCGGCGCTGCTACCCGCGCACGGGCCCGACCATCCCGAACTCGAACCCGTGGCGCGCTTCTACAAGGCACATCGCGAGGAACGCATCGACCAGATCACCGCCGCCCTCGAGAAGATGGGTGTCACCGCCGGCGACGCCAAGCCGATGAAGGTGGTCCGCACGGTGTACGCCGACGTCGACAAGAAGCTGTGGCCTGCCGCGCGGATGTCGGTGAAGGCCCAACTGGCCTACCTGCGCGGCGAGTGATCTGCCGCTGGTTGAGCGGCCTTCGCTGGTTGAGCTTGTCGAAACCACCCCTCCGAGGGCCGAGAGGCTAGCGCTGGTGGAGCGGCTCTTCGCTGGTTGAGCTTGTCGAAACCACCCCTCCGAGGGCCGAAACCTAGCGCTGGTTGAGCGGCGCTTCGCTGGTTGAGCGGCTCTACGCTGGTTGAGCTTGTCGAAACCACCCCTCCGAGGGCCGAAAACCTAGCGTGCGCGGCGGGCGAGGCGTTCCGAGTCGGCGATCAGCACGCTCTTGCCCTCCAGCCGGAGCCAGCCGCGCTGCGCGAAATCGGCCAGGGCCTTGTTCACGGTCTCACGCGAGGCACCCACGAGTTGAGCGATCTCCTCCTGGGTGAGGTCGTGGGTGACGCGCAGCGCGCCGCCCTCCTGGGTGCCGAAACGCTGCGCGAGCTGCAGCAGCTGCTTGGCCACACGACCGGGCACGTCGGTGAAGATCAGGTCGGCGAGGTTGTTGTTGGTGCGGCGCAGGCGGCGGGCCAGCACGCGCAGCAACTGCTCGGCGATCTCGGGACGGTCCTTGATCCAGGCGCGCAGCGCGTCGCGATCCATGGACACGGCGCGGACCTCGGTAACCGTGGTCGCCGACGAGGTACGGGGACCCGGGTCGAAGATCGACAGCTCACCGAACATGTCCGACGGCCCCATGATCGTCAGCAGGTTCTCGCGACCGTCCGGGGAGCGGCGGCCCACCTTCACCTTGCCCGACAGGATGATGTACAGCCGGTCGCCCGGCTCTCCCTCGTGGAAGATGACGTGTCCGCGCGGAAAATCCACGGGCTGGAGCTGATTGGTGAGCGCCGCGACGGCAGTGGGCTCGACGCCCTGGAAAATTCCCGCCCTCGCCAGTACTTCCTCCACCTGGGAACCTTTCTGATCTTTGCGCACGCGAACCCCACGCGCACCACACAACTCTAGTCTGCCGCCCAGCATATGTGTTGAGTGCGTCACTGGCGGACCTTTGGGTGCGCGAGCGTGTTCGCGGCACAACGGCCGTCTCAGGAAGGGAGCACGGCGTCCGCGGGTGGAATGTCAGCCGGCGCGGCGTTCCCGCAGTTCGTCGAGTGCCGCCGGGAAACCGTCCCTGGCGAGGGTGTCGACGTTGTGGGCGTCGGCGGACTGCAAGAATTCCTCGACGTTGTCCCGGGTGACGCTGAGCCGGTCGGTGCGGGCCTGGACCCGCTCCATGCCGAGTGCGAAGAGCATCAACACGGCCGGGAAGAGCAGCACGGCGAGTCCTTGCATAGCCATCAGTAAACACCGGGCGTCGACGGACGGCCTAACCGGAACGGCCGCCTTGATGGAGTTGTTACCAACCGTCTGCGACCTGTCCACTGCGCCCGATGGCTAACCTGAAACAGATGAACGCACGTAAGGCCGCCACCGATAACGGTGGACCCGCCGCGGTCGGCCGGCAAGAAACCCGTCTCGGCCTGGTGCGGCGTGCACGCCGGATGAACCGGACGCTCAAGGTGGCGTTCCCTCACGTGTATTGCGAGCTCGACTTCACCACGCCGCTGGAATTGTCGGTGGCCACCATCCTCTCCGCGCAGTGCACTGACGTGCGGGTGAACCAGGTCACCCCGGCGGTGTTCGCCCGATACCGCACCGCCGCCGACTATGCCGCCGCCGACCGCGTCGAGTTGGAGGAACTGATCCGTTCGACCGGCTTTTACCGCAACAAGGCGAACTCGATCATCGGACTCGGTCAGGCGCTGCTCGAACGCTTCGACGGACAGGTGCCGCACACGCTGCCTGAACTGGTCAGCCTGCCCGGCTTCGGCCGCAAGACGGCGAATGTGGTGCTGGGAAACGCGTTCGGCGTGCCCGGCATCACCGTCGACACCCATTTCGGCAGACTGGTGCGGCGGTGGGAATGGACGTCAGAAACCGATCCGGTCAAGGTGGAGCACGCGGTCGGGGAGCTGATCGAACGCAAGGAGTGGACCGACCTGTCGCATCGGGTGATCTTCCACGGCCGTCGGGTGTGCCACTCCCGCAGACCGGCGTGCGGTGTGTGCGTGCTGGCCAAGGACTGCCCGTCGGTGGGTCTGGGGCCGATGGGCAAAGCGGAGGCCGCCAAGCTCGTCAAGGGGCCCGAGACCGACCATCTGCTGGAGTTGGCAGGGATTTCCGCGTAGTGGACGCACCGTCGACGACACCCGCACCCGGGTCGGATACCCCGCGTCCCGACCCGTCCGCGGAGACCACCTCCCCGCGATCTCCCCGATTTCCGCCGGCCGCGCGGTGGACTCTGGTGTTCGTCGTCGTGATGCTCGCCCTGATCGTCGCGATCTGGCCGCGCGGCGGTTCCGACCCGTCGTCGGGCACCGGGATCGCACCGCCGTCGGGGGTCCCCGCAGTGCCCAGCGCGCAGGTCGGCGACGAGCAGCTCGCGCAGGCCCGCGCCGCCGCCGCTATCGAACCGTGCCCGCAGACGGGCCTGCCGGAGGTCGCCGCAGCGGCGCTGCGAGGCGTCGTCGCCCCATGTCTGGCGACGGGTGCGCCCTACGACCTGGGAGTCGGTACCGCGGGAAAGCCGCTGGTGGTGAACATGTGGGCGGTGTGGTGTCTGCCGTGTCGCCGGGAGTTGCCGGTGTTGGCCGACTATGCGCGCCGCGCCGGCGACAAGGTGACCGTTCTGACGGTGCACGACCGTCAGGGCGCCGCGAATCCCTACCTGGTGTTGCAGTTTCTGCAGGAGGTGGGCGTGCATCTGCCGGTCGTGCTCGACGTGGACGGCGCGGTGGCCGCGGCGCTGCGGGCCCCGCGTGTGTATCCGTCGACGATCCTGATCCGGCCGGACGGGTCGGTTGCCGCGGTGGAGCCGCGAGTGTTCGACGATCCCGACGAGGTGGCCGCCACGGTCCGCGAGCATTTGGGCGTGACCACGTGACCGCCGATCACCGGGTGGGACCGTTGGTCCCCGAGGACCGGATCCCGCCCTGGCTGCGTCGGCTCACCGGGGATGTGGGTGCGGTCTCCGACGCCGTGTTGAACCGGGGCGGTGATCGCACGCGGTGGGCGGCGATGCTCGGCAGCAACCGCAGAGACGCTGCCGTGCTCGTGTTGTTCGGTGGCGCTTGGACTTTCGACCCCACCTACCCCGGAGGCCTGCCTACCGACGCGGATGTGCTGCTCACCGAGCGCGCGTCGACCCTGCGTCAGCACAGCGGACAGGTGGCGTTCCCGGGCGGCGCCGCCGACCCCGGCGACGACTACCCGGTGGGCACCGCACTGCGCGAGGCGACCGAAGAGACCGGGCTGCTCGATTCCGGTGTCGACGTGGTGGCCACCCTGCCGAGTTTTCCGGTGCCGGTGTCGGGTTTCGACGTGGCGCCGGTGGTGGGGCACTGGCGGGAACCCGGACCGGTGCGGGTGATGGACCCTGGGGAGACCTCACGTGTGGTGCGGGTCAATCTGCGCCGGATGCTGGCCCCCGAGAACCGATTCCAGGTGCGACGATCGGTGCTCGGCGCCAAGGCGTATCAGGGTCCGGCGTTCCTGGTGGACGGGCTGCTGGTGTGGGGTTTCACCGGAGGGCTGATCGACGCCATCAGCCAGACCGCCGGGTGGGACGTGCCCTGGGATCGCTCCGACGTGCGCCCCCTCGAGGAGACGATCGAACTCGCCGGTTCCCCGCAACGCAGCGGGTTTCCGTTCTCGGGCGGTGACCGGTGAGCGGATCCACCTGGGTCGACCTGATCGTCATCGGGATCGCGCTGCTCGCCGCGGTCAGTGGCTGGCGGCAGGGAGCCGTCTCGTCGGCACTGGCCATGATTGGGGTGATCCTCGGCGCGGTAGCCGGAATTCTGCTTGCGCCCCACATCATTTCGCGCTTCAGCGATCGCGAGACCCGACTGCTGGTCGGGGTGGGTCTGGTGGTGGCGCTCGTCGTGGTGGGCGAGGTGTCGGGGATGGTCCTCGGGCGCGCGGCGCGCGGCGGCATCCGCTCGTCGGGGTTGCGGCACGTGGACAGTGTGATCGGTCTGATGCTCCAGGTGGTGGCGGTGTTGGTGGCGGCCTGGCTGCTCGCCATCCCGCTGCAACGTGCGACCTCGCCGGAGATCGCCAGTGCGGTACGGGGTTCGGCCGTGCTCGGCGGGGTGGACTCGATGGCACCCACCTGGTTGCGGGATCTGCCGCGAAAGCAACTCGGTCCGCTGCTCGACGATTCGGGCCTGCCGGAGGTGATCGGCCCGTACGTGCAGACGCCGGTGACCTCCGTGGGCCCACCCGACCCCGGTCTGATCGGCCTCCCGGTGGTGGCGCAGGTCCGTCCGAGCGTGGTCAAGATCGAGGGCGTGGCACCGAGTTGTCAGCAGGCGCTCGAGGGCAGCGGATTCGTGGTGTCGCCCGAGCGGGTGATGACCAATGCGCACGTGGTGGCCGGTACGCGACGGCTCCAGGTGGAGACCACCTCCGGTGTGGTGCGGGCCGCCAAGGTGGTGCTCTTCGACAGCAGCAACGACGTCGCGGTGCTCGACGTACCGGGACTACGTGCCCCCGCTCTGCAGTTCGCCGCCACCCCGGCGTCGAGTGGTGCCGACGCCATCGTGCTCGGCTACCCGGAGGCGGGCCCGTTCACCGCCACCGCCGTGCGCGTCCGCGAGGTGATCAACCTGTCGGGACCCGACATCTATCGCGGGCAACAGGTACTGCGCGAGGTGTACACCGTGCGTGGTCAGATCCGTCAGGGCAACTCGGGCGGGCCGATGATCAATGCCGGTGGCGAGGTGCTCGGCGTGGTGTTCGGTGCGGCCGAGGATACGGCCGACGACACCGGGTTCGTGCTGACCGCCAAACAGGTACAGACCGATTTCGACGTCTCCGAGAAACGCACCGCGCGCGCGAGTACCGGAGAGTGCGTGCATTCGTGACGACCGTGCATTCGTGACGACCGTGCACCGTGATGGGGCGACGCCGGTCGACGGAGGTGCCGACCGGCGTCGTGGTGTCCGGTGATCAGCGATGTGCGCCGCTGCCGGTGGGGATGGCTGGGTGCGCTCCGACCTCCGCGGGAGTGAGGTTCGCCGCCACCACCGCCTGATACGAGGCGTGGTCGGTGTAGAGCTCCTGGGTCAGCGGATTGAGCTTGCGGCTGACGATCCGGTACACCTGGTAGACCGCCACCGCCACGTTCACCGCGAGCGAGACCAGCGACACCGTCCACAGCGCGGCCGGATCATGTGAGGCCTGCACCGAGAACGCCGATGTGCTGACGAACGCCGGCACCGCCATGGTGAACATCATCCACAGCGCCAAGGTGGAGGCGCGGAACTGCATCCACCCGCCACGCTTGATCAAGAACGCCGGGATGGTGCACGAGATCAGAAGTGCCGCACCGGCATAGAACGAGTGGTCCCCGACGCAGTTGTAGACGTAGGCAAAGTTCCACAGGTCGTAGGCGATGATCCAGAACCACATCATGTCCGGCCAGATCATGTCGCGGCTCTTGTCGCGTGAGACGAAGATTCCCATCCACCCGCAGATGGTGAGCAGGTTCAGCAGACCGGCGATGCCGTTGAGGTAATTCCACGGTCCCGACACCATGAACACACCGTCGACCACACCGTCGGCGTGCATCGCTCCCACCTGGAAGTCGCGGATGCATGCCTCGAGAATGTTGATCGCCAGGATCGCCGGCGGGAACATTAGCCACCACCGGTTGGCGGCGAAACGCGGCACGTACCGGATCGCCATGAAGCCGAGCACACCGGCGAGCGACGAGTACACCTTCACCCAGTGAAACCACGTTCCGGTGGATGTTCCCGCAGCCGAGGTGACCGGCCAGACGAAGATGGTCAGGACGATCGGCAGCGCCACGAAGAACGCCATTCCCACCCACTTCCATCGGCGGGTGACCTCGTTGAGACCGATCAGTGCGCCGAGAACGACGAACCAGGCGATCCACGAATACCAGGGGATCGATTCGTAGAGGAACATCTTCATCACATCCCGCGCCGTCGTCGAGGAACTGTTTGGCCCTGCGACCGGCGATACTTGTGATGGTAGGTCCGGCGCGGACCACCACACCATGGACAGATCGGCCGATGTGTCAGGGCCGGGGCGGACGGGAGAGGTGCGGTGACCCAGGACGCGCGGCGTACCGAGGAGTTGCTGGCCGCCGCCCTCACAACTGCACTGGAAACCACTCCGTTGGCCAAGGTCACCGTCTCGGGTCTGGCAGCAGCGGCCGGGGTGTCGCGGCAGACCTTCTACGCACACTTCTCCGACGTCTACGACCTGGCGGCGTGGATGTTCCGGGTGGAGGTCGCCGATCAGATCATGGCCCGTGCCCACTACGACAGCTGGGCCGACGGATTGCTCGAGATGTTGAGATACATGTGCAGCCACCGCGAACAGGTGCATGCGGTGCTGCGCTCGTTGCGGTTGGCCGAAACCGAACACTTCCTCTTCGGACAGCTACGGCAGATGATGAGCGCGATCGTCGACGAGGTGCAGGGCGATCTGGTGCTCTCGCCCGCCGACCGCGACTTCGCGATCGACCATTACACCCTCACGGTGCTGGGTCATGTGCTGCATTGGCTGGCGCGCGACATGCGCGACGATCCGGGCCGATTGGTCGCCGACCTCGAGTACGTCCTGCACGGGTCGGTGCGAGAAACCCTGACGCGCTTGGCCGCCCGCCCGATCTGGGATTGAGCTGCGTGGACCGCGCTGCGTGTACCGGTCGCCGGGTCAGTCCGCCGGCGGCCGTTCGAGGAGCTCGGCGACGAGGTCGGTGACCTGCTCGGGCTGCTCCTGATGCGCGAAGTGGGCGCTGCCGTCGATGTCGCGGTACCGCAATTCCGGAGCCCACCGGGCGCTCGACGTCATGACGTCGGAGGTGATGAACGCGTCGTCGGCTCCGCGCAGGGCCAGGACCGGAATGTGCAGCGGCCGATCCATCAACTCCATGAACCGGTACCCGTCCGGGCGGAACTGTGACCGAAACGCCCAGCGGCGGTATTCCAGACTGGAGTGGGCCCCACCGGGAATCTGGATCGCGGACCGGTTGTGTGCCACCGCGGTGGCGTAATCGTCTGTGCGCTGCCATGATTCGCCCGCACGCCGGGCGAAGTAGTCGGCCACGAAGGCGCCGTCGTGGCGGGTCAGTTGCCGCTCGCCCAGCCGCGGCAGCTGATTGCGCAGGAACCCGCCGAGAAAGGCGTCACGCTGTGGCCGGTCCCGCACCACGTCGTGGCGTAGTGCCCGCGGGTGAGGTGACGCGATCACCGCGATCGCCCGCACCACACGCGGATGCAAGGTGGCGGTGGCCCAGCACACCAGGCCGCCGTCGGCGTGGCCGACAAGGGTCGCGTCGGTGTGCCCGAGCGCCCGGATGAGGCCATTGGCGTCACCGGCCAGGGTCCATCCGTCGTAGCCCCGCGGCGGTTTGTCGGAGTCGCCGTATCCGCGCAGATCGACTGCGACGGCCCGATATCCGGCTGCCGCCAGGTCGGTGATCTGGTTACGCCAGCTCCACCAGAACTCGCCGAACCCGTGTAGCAGCAGCACGAGCGGGCGGTCGACGTGTGCGGGGGAGTCGGAGCTTTCCACTGCGTGGAATCTGACCCCGTTCGCGCGGACGTCGAAATGCCGCCATGGTCCGGGCAGCCGGACACTCGACGGATCAATCCCGACCGCCAACCCTCACCCCTCGCGAGCCGGCGGAATCTTCGGGTGATCACTCAATGGGTCGGTGGCGGCACCCGAGCGCACCGGGGCGGCGAGATCGTTGTGACGACCGGGGAGCACGGTCTGCACATCCTTGACGCTCTCAATGGTCTTCTTGGGCCCACGCACCCGCTTGAAGAAGAGATACCCGACGAACGCGGCGATCAGCGTGACGAGCACCAGTAGCAGGAACACGATGAGGAAGGCCAGCCACCGCGACACCCAGGTGTCGAGGAGTTCGGCGAGAAAGATGAAGAAGAACAGGCTCGCGTACAGCGCCATGACGCCGGCGACCGCGAGCAGGCCGGTGCCGGCACCGGCCTTCTTCGCCTCCTGCACCACCTCGGCCTTGGCCAGGGCGACCTCGGACCGGAACAAGGTGGACACGCTCGTCGTCGCGTCCTTGACCAGGGCACCGATGCTCGGCTCCGCGCCCGACGGCCGGTCGGCATCGGTGAGCGGAATCGACGGAACCGCGCCGGTCGACCCCTTTCCCGCGGAACTACCGTTGATGGTCTGGCCGGGTTCGCTCACTGCATCCTCCGTGTCTGACGGTCTCCCCGGCTATGTTGCCATGCGGCGCGTCCGGGGGTGGCGGGCCACCCGCAGATCTGCGGGTGGCCGCCGATGTCAGGCCTTGCGTGCGCGGATCGCCTCGAACACCGACGGATCGACAAGTGTCGAGGTGTCGCCGAGGTCACGGCCCTCGGCCACGTCCTTGAGCAGGCGCCGCATGATCTTGCCCGAGCGGGTCTTTGGGAGTTCGGGCACCACATTGATCTCGCGGGGTTTCGCGATCGGGGAGATCTCCACCGACACCTGTTCGCGCAGCTCGGCGATCAGCTGATCGCCGGAATCGATGATGCCCTCCCGCAGGATCACGAAGGCCACGATGCCTTGCCCGGTGGTCTCGTCGGCGGCGCCGATCACCGCGGCCTCGGCCACCCCGGAGTGACCCACCAGTGCCGACTCCACCTCGGCCGTGGAGATCCGGTGGCCCGACACGTTCATGACGTCGTCGACGCGGCCGAGCACCCACAGCGCGTGGTCGTCGTCGTAACGAGCACCGTCGCCGGCGAAGTACCAGCCCTGCTCGGCGAAGCGTGACCAGTAGGTCTCGCGGAACCGGTCGTCGTCGCCCCAGATGCCGCGCAGCATCGACGGCCACGGCTTGTCGAGCACCAGGTAACCCTGCTCGCCGGCGCCCACGGGGGTGCCGTTGTCGTCGACGATGTTGGCGCTGATGCCGGGCAGCGGCGCCATCGCCGACCCGGGCTTGGTGGCGGTGACACCGGGCAGCGGGGAGATCATGATCGCGCCGGTCTCGGTCTGCCACCAGGTGTCGACGATGGGACAGCGGTCGCCGCCGATCACCTCGCGATACCACTTCCAGGCTTCCGGGTTGATCGGCTCACCGACCGAACCGAGAAGCCGCAGCGTACTCAGATCGTGTGCATCGGGGATGGCACGACCCCACTTCATGAAGGTGCGGATCAGTGTGGGCGCGATGTAGTAGATGGTGACGCCATAGCGCTCGATGATCTGGAAATGACGGTGCTCGTCGGGTGAGTTCGGGGTGCCCTCGTAGACCACCTCGGTGGCGCCGTTGGAGAGCGGGCCGTAGACGAGGTAGGAGTGTCCGGTCACCCAGCCGATGTCGGCGCCGCACCAGAAGACGTCGCGTCCCTCTTTGTGATCGAAGACGTAGTGGAACGTGTAGCTGGCCTGGGTGAGGTAGCCACCCGACGAATGCACGATTCCCTTGGGCTTTCCGGTGGTGCCCGAGGTGTAGAGCAGAAACAGCGGATGCTCCGCGTCGAAGGCCTCGGGTTCGTGGTGATCCGAGGACTCGCCGACGCTGTCCTCCCACCACACGTCGCGCCCCTGCACCCAGTTGAGATCGGGGTCGTGATTGGTGCGGCGCACCACCAGCACCTTCTCCACCGACGCCGCGGCGTCGGCCCCGGTGCCGAGCGCCTCGTCGACGGCCGTCTTGAGAGGGGCCGGCTTGCCGCGGCGGAACTGGCCGTCGGTGGTGATGACGAGTTTGGCCTCGGCGTCGTCGACCCGCGAGCGCAGCGCGCCCGCGGAGAATCCGGCGAACACCACCGAATGGGTGAGGCCCAGACGCGCGCAGGCCAGCATCGAGATGATGGCCTCGGGCACCATCGGCATGTAGATGGCCACGCGATCGCCGGCCTGCAGGCCGATCTCGGTGAAGTAGTTGGCCGCCTTGGACACCTCGGCGAGCAATTGGTTGTAGGTGAGGTCGCGGGTGTCTCCGGGTTCGCCCACCCAGTGGATGGCCACTCTGTCGCCCTTGCCCGCCGCGACGTGGCGGTCGACGCAGTTCACCGACACGTTGAGCTTGCCGCCGACGAACCATCGCGCGAACGGTGCGTCCGACCAGTCGAGTACCTCGCCGAAGTCGGTGTCCCAGTCGAGACGCCGGGCCTGCTCGGCCCAGAACTCGAGACGGTCGGCGTCGGCGTGTGCGTACATCTCTTCGGTGGCGTTGGCCTGGGCGACGAAGTCGGGCGACGGGGGATACGACTGGGCGGGGTGGGTGGTGGTGGACATCTGGTGCTCAGGCCTTTCACTCTCGACGACTCCGGTTCACCGGTGGTGACGCGACCGGATGCGGGCTCTCATTGTGAGGGTAGTCACGTTGGAAAGCGGTTGCAGACACCTCCTCCCGGTCCCTGCGGGGAGTGGCTGTTCTGGCGCGACGAACGGTACGGCTATCGTTGCACGAGTGACCGACGATCCGCTGGCGCCCCTGCTCGACCTGCCCGGCGTCGTCGCCGCCGCTGGCGAGGCGCGCGATGCGGTGACCGCCGTCCACCGGCATCCGGCGAACTTGCGGGGGTGGGACAAAACCGCCACCGAGGCGTCGTGGCGGGCCGGGCGTTCGTCGGCGGCGATCGACGGCGGCAGTGTGGAACTACGACGTGACGGCGACTTCGACGATCCGATCCTGGCCGGTGCCATGCGGGTTGCGCAGGCGCTCGATGGTGAGGCGCTGGAGTCGCTGACGTCGGTGTTCCGCCGCGCCCCCGCGCAGGCGTTCGCGCGGCTGCACGTACTCGCGGCCGCCGACCTCGTCGACGATCCGGAGGCCCTCGGACGTCCACGACCGGGCGCGGACGTGGCCGCCCGCCTGGACCTGTTGGGTCAGCTCATCACCGGGGCCACGAGTGCGCCGGCGCCCGTTCTGGCCGCTGTGGTCCACGGTGAATTGTTGAGCCTGAACGCCTTTGAGACAGCGAACGGCGTGGTTGCCCGGGCCGCGTCACGGCTGACCAGCGCGGCCACGGGGCTCGATCCGCACAATCTCGGCGTGCCCGAGGTGACCTGGCTCAAACGGGTCGGCGAGTATCGCGAATTGTCGGCGGCATTCGGCACCGGCGACCCCGACGCCCTTCGGCGCTGGATCATCTTCTGTTGTGAGGCGTTTGTGGCCGGCGCCGCCGAGGCCCGGTCGATTGCGGACGCGGCGCGTTCCGCCTGACTGGCAGCACTAAGGTTTTGTGTGCACAGCACTGAGGTTTTTGAGTGCACAGCACTGCGGGCGGCCGGCCTGCCATGTGGCAGGTCTGCCGCCCGCGTAGCACGGACCCAAGTTACCAAGCGTGCTCAGGTGGGTTGTGGTCACCGCCTCGGCGATTGACCGCGATTCCGTCCGTTGGTCTCCTTCGTCGCGCTGCCACTTTCGGCCCAGTCACGACTCCCGTCGACGACGGTCGTCGGACAACATGGTGGGGCGCGGGGGCGCTGCCGTGTCCGGAGATACTCGATGGATTCGCGATGTCGCAGGCGCACAACACTTCTGCCTTATTGCGGCGCGCTCCGCGTGGGTGCTTGCCGCCCGTGCTGGGAAGTGCTCGGTTGGGGGCTCGGCCCTTCTCTTCCGGATCGAACTTTGCCTTCCGAGGTTTCCTGATTCTGTTGTACACCGTGATGCGCGTCACAATCAAGGGGCGAATGGCCCGGTTTCGTTTTCTCGCTTCGGAGGGTGGATCGGATTGTTAGTGCAGCTTGCAACTACTTAGGGGCGGTGTATAGTTCTTGGTGACTGGCTTTTATGTCGGTCCCCTTTCAGCCCGACCCCCCGGGGCTGAAAGCAGACAACCCCGGCCTCCTCCCCCCCTGGCCGGGGTTGTCCTCTGTTTGGGGCCAAAACCGTCGAGCGTGCCCACTTCCGGGTTGAGCGTGCCCACTTCCCGGTTGAGCGTGCCCAGCCGCCGCGGTTTGGGCACGGTCGACGGGATTGTGGGCACGGTCGACGGGATTGTGGGCACGCTCGACGGTGGCGTTTGGCGCGATGCACAGACTCCGATTGGTCCCCAGATTCGCGGCGGCGACCGGTCGCGGAGAGCCCACGACGGCCTCCCGGTCCGATGCTGGTGGCATGTCCGACGACTTGCTGGCGCTGGTGAGCGCCGATCTTCACGACGATGTGGCGCGATGCGCCGCCGCTGCCGGCTATCGAATGCTGGTCGGCGACGCGCATGCATGCCGTGGTGAGTGGTTGCGGGCGCGCGCGGTGACGCTCGATGCCGAGGCGGTGGAGGTTCTGCTCGATTCGGCGCTTCCCCGTCGTCCGGGTGTGGTGCTCGTGTCCGACGGCGAGCCCGCCGCGCCGGTGTGGCGGGCAGCGATGGATCTCGGCGCCACCGATGCCGCGGTGCTGCCTGTTGACGACGAACATCTGGTGCGCACGCTGAGCGACATCCGGTTGCCGCGCATGCATCCCGGTGGCGTCCTCGCTGTGATCGGCGCCCATGGCGGGGCGGGTGCCTCGGTTCTCGCGTCGGCTGTCGCGCTCACCGCGATCGACGACGGTTCCCACGTGCTGCTGCTCGACCTCGACGAGCTCGGTGCGGGGATCGACCTGCTCTTCGGCATCGAATCGAGACCCGGACTGCGCTGGCAGGATCTCGCTCTCGAAGGTGGGACGGTCAGTGGCGCAGCCCTGCGCAACGCGCTCCCGCGGGTCGACGATCGGCTGTCGGTGCTCACCGGACGCCGCGACGACGTGCGTCCGATCGCACCCGATGCGGTGCTGGCCACAATGGATGCCGGCAGGGCCCACGGCGACCTGGTCATCGTCGACCTCCCGCGCGCGGACACACCCGTCATCCGCGCGGTCGCCGAGTCGGCCGATCTCACCGTAGTGGTCACCACCCCGACCGTCGCCGGGTGCGCCGCTGCCCGCCTCGTCGTCGATCGAGTCCTGAACTCTTGTGCCGCAGTCGAATTGGCGGTGCGTGGACCGGCGCCCGGAGGTCTGCGGGCCAGTCAGATCGCGTCGGCGGTGGGAGTGCCGCTGCTGGCTGCGTATCGCCCCGACCCGCGTCTGCCCGCACGGCTCGAGGTGGGCAAACTGAACATCGGTTCACGCACTCCGCTGGGTCGGGCGGCTCGTGCCGTGCATCGTGGGTTCACTCGCAGCCGATCGGTGGCGGCATGACCGGCCTCGGCGGCGAGGACGCGTTGATCGACCGGGTCAGGGATCGGCTCGCCGCCGATTCCGCCGAGCCCACCGCGGCCGTGATCGCCGACGCCATTCGCGCCGAGTCCGGAGGCGTCCTCGGCGACACCGACCTGCTCTCGGCGTTACGACGCCTGCAGACCGAACTCACCGGCGCGGGACGGCTCGAGGAACTGCTCGCCGAACCCGACATCGCCGACGTCCTCGTCGTCGGCCCGCATCGGGTCTGGGTGGATCGTGGTCGCGGGCTGCGGCCCACCGGCATCACCTTCGACGACGATGCCGCGGTACGACGGCTCGCCGGTCGCCTCGCGTTGGGCGCGGGCCGTCGCCTCGACGATGCGCAGCCGTGGGTCGACGCGCAGCTCACAAACCTCGGTCGCCGGGGTTACACCGTTCGCCTGCACGCGGTCATCCCGCCGCTGGCCGCCGACGGGACCTGTATCTCGCTGCGCGTACTACGCACCGCGGGAAAGGATCTCGATGCACTCATCGCATCCGGCGCCATTCCCGACGAGGTGGTCGACACGGTGGCCACCATCCTGTCGGCTCGGCTGGCGTTCCTGATCGTCGGCGGTACCGGATCGGGAAAGACGACGCTGCTCAATGCGATGATCGGCGCGATGGACCCGGCACATCGGGTGCTGTGCGTGGAGGACGCGCTGGAATTGACCCCGAACCACCCGCACGTGGTGCGCCTTGTGGCCCGAACCGCGAACGTTGAAGGCGCAGGCGAGGTTCCGGTGCGGGTGCTGGTGCGTCAGGCACTGCGTATGCGACCCGACCGCATCATCGTCGGCGAGGTGCGTGGTGCGGAGGTGATCGATCTGCTGACCGCGCTCAACACCGGACACGAGGGCAGCGGCGGCACGCTGCACGCGAACTCCACTGCCGAGGTTCCGGCGCGAATGGAAGCACTTGCCGCGCTGGGTGGCATGAATCGGGTGGCCCTGCATTCGCAACTGGGTGCCGCGGTCCAGGTGGTGCTCGGGGTTACCCGCACCGCCGACGGGACGCGTGGACTCGGTGAGATCGGTCTGCTCGTCCGTGATCCGGAAGGGCAGGTACACGTGGTGCCGATGTGGTTGCGGGACAGTGGTTTCACACATCACCGTGTTGCTTTCGACGAGATGGTGGCGGGCCGGTGATCGCGCTGGTCCCGCTGACGCTCGCCGTCGCGGTGCTGTGGTGGCCGCGCAGCCGGGTGGAACACCGCCTCGGCGCTCCGGCGAACCGCGATGACCGGCGCGGCAGCACCGGTCTCCGGTGGATGCTCGCGGGCGCGGCGCCGGTGGCCGCGCTCGTGCTCAGTGGCCTGGCCGCTGCGGTGTCGGCGTCGATCGTGGCGGGCGTGATCGGTTGGCGAATGCGTCGGCGTCGCGCCCTCGCCCGAGACGACCGCGAGCGCGACGACCTGCTCACCGCACTCGCGCTGATGGTCGCGGAGTTGTCGGTGGGGACTCCGCCGGCACGTGCATGTGCCGTGGCCGCGTCCGAGATCGTTGCGCGCGAGGATGATGGCGCCGAGATCTCCGGCGCTCTCCTGATGCTCGCGGGGCGCGCGGAGCTCGGCGGTGATGTCATGGGTGGTCTGGCGGCCACCACGGGCGGTGAATCCCACACGGGCGGTGAATCCCACACGGGCGGTGAATCCCACACTGGCGACGACGCGGGGGACCGATCCTGGCAGCGGATCGCGGTGGCATGGCACACCGCCGACCGACACGGCGTGCCGATGGCCGAACTGCTCGCGGCTGTCCGTGACGATCTCGCGGCGCGGCGCGCATTCGTCGATCGCACCCGCGCCGGACTGGCCGGGCCGCGGGCGACGGCCACGGTGCTGGCCGGGCTACCGCTGCTGGGCATCGCATTGGGACAGGCGACCGGCGCGAACCCGCTTCGGGTGCTGCTTGGCGGCGGGTTGGGCGGAATCCTGCTGGTGGTGGGCACCGCTCTTGCTGCGGCGGGCCTTGTGTGGACCGAACGCATCACCGACAAGGTGCTCTCCGGATGACCTCTCTGTCAGCAGCTTTCACGCTCGTGGCCGCCGCACTGCTGGTGCTTCCGGCGCCTCGATGGACGATGTACCGGGTGATTGATCCACCCGCGTCGCCGCCGCGCAAAGCGCGCTGGCTGGGTGTTCGGCGTCGCGACGATCCCTTTGCCGTTGCTGCAGCTCTCGACCTCTTCGCGGTGTGTTTGCGTGCAGGGTTGCCGGTACCCGGTGCGGCGCGTGCGGTTGCCGCGACGGCGCCCACCTCGCTTGCTGCGCCGTTGGCGGCCGCCGCCGAGCTTCTCGAACTCGGTGCGGAACCGCAGCGAGCCTGGACGGCGGCACTCACCGACCACGCGTCTGATCCGAACGGCCTGGGCGCAAACCATTTTGACGATCTGGCGATGCTTGCGCGACGCTCGGCACGTTCCGGCGCGGCACTCTCGGCGGGGGTCGCCGAGTTGGCCACCGACACCAGACGCGCGGCCCACGACGACGCGCTCGCCCGCGCCGAGCGAGCGGGCGTCTTGGTCAGCGGTCCGCTCGGGTTGTGCTTTCTCCCGGCCTTCGTGTGCCTCGGCATCGTGCCCGTGGTGATCGGGCTCGCTCGCGTCACCCTCGGCGGACTGTGAGATCCGGCATCGATGAGCTCGAGCGCGGATCCTTTCGCCGTTCCGGCACGTCCAAGTATTCACCGACACCCCCGATGAGGAAGGTCAGAAACCATGACACACAACACGAATGACATCATTAGTCGGATCCGGTCCGGGCTGGACTCGGTCACCGAGGCCACCGCCCGTCTCGTGGCCGACGACGAAGGCATGAGCACCGCAGAGTACGCCATCGGCACCATTGCGGCGGCCGCGTTCGGTGCCGTCCTCTACACGGTGATCAGCGGCGACAACATCGTCAGCGCGCTCACCGGCATCATCAACAAGGCGCTCAACACGTCGGTGGGCTGAGGTGCGCGTGCTGCGGCGTCTCGCGGCCGACGACGAGGGCATGGTCACCGTCGAAGGCGCGTACGCCATTGCCGCAATCGTCATCACGGTGGTGCTCGCGGTGGCCGCGATCACCGCGGTGACCACGCAGATCCGATGCACCGACGCCGCGCGTGAGGTGGCCCGACTCGCTGCCGCGGGCGACGCGGCACCCGGGTCGGCGGGGCAGCGGATCGCCGGCGACGATGCGCAGATCTCGATCTCCGAGCAGCCCGACCGGATCGTGGTGCAGGTGCGGCGGGCGGCACCGCTGTTGCCGGGACTGACTCTCTCGGCGCGTGCCGTCGCGGCCCCCGAACCCGACGCCGACGATCAGGTCGACTTCGCTCCGGGAGTGCACCGATGACGGCGGGCGCCGCACTCGTCCGCGACGAGCGCGGGTATGCGACGGTGGCGGCGGCAGGCGTCATCGCGGGTCTCGCCGCCATCCTCGTGCTGGTGATCTACGTCGGCGCCGCCGTCCTGGCGCGACATCGCGCTCAGTCGGCTGCCGATCTGGCGGCACTGGCCGCGGCTGTCCAACACGTTGCGGCCCAACCAGATCCGTGTTTGGCGGCGCAGGAGGTCACCCGGGCGCAGCGCCCCGAGGTGATCCTCACGCGGTGCCGGATCACGGGCGAGGATGTGGTGGTGACGGTGCGCGCACCGGTGAGCCTCGGGGCGCTCGGGCAGCGATATGCCACCGCCGACGCCCGGGCGGGTCCGGTCGAGTAGTCGCGGTGCCGGGGGAGGTTCGGCCGGTGGCCGGAATCAGCCGGCGCTCTCCTCGTCGAGCATGATCGGGCGCGGATAGACGCGAGCGGAGTGCATCGGCGCGAACCACAGCCGATGGAAATGCACGGCCGTGTCGCCGCGGTATGCCAGTGTCAGGGCATCGCTGTGACGTCCTCCCAACACCATCGGCGCCACGGCGTGCACGAACGGCGACCAGTGCGTCAGTTCGCCTTCGGTGAGGAAACCGCCCGCCGCCGCCCAGGTCTCGTTGGTGCCGCGGTCGGTGGCGGCAAGGTAGACCTCGCCGAGTGCGGGGGCGAGTCGTGGCCCCACCATCGCGCTCTGCAGATACCACTGCGCGGACTCGACGGCGCTGCCCAACTCGGCGACCCGCGCGTGGCACCACGCGAAGTGCACGTCGAGCGCGTCGAGGGCCTCTTCCTCGCTGAAGAACACGTCGGGCTCACCGATCGTGGCCGGAAACCGGTCGGGCGTCTCGGTGGGCCGGGCCAGGATGAAGAAGGCGGCTCGGGCCGTACTGATGTCCCGGACGGGCCGTGCGCGTCCGGAAAACGCGTCATGCATCGTTTCAGTATCGCTCAGCGAGTAGGGAAAGCACGGTTTCCGCGCCGGGTTTGTCGAGAGGATCGTTGCCGTTGCCACACTTGGGTGACTGCACGCACGAAGGGCACCCGCTCTCACACCGGCAGTCGGCCACCGCGGCTCGGGTGGCGTCGATCCAGGTGGCGAAGGCCTCGAAGCCACGCTCGGCGAACCCCGCACCGCCCAGATATCCGTCGTAGACGAATACGGTGGGCAGTCCGGTGTCGGGGTGCAGGTTGGTCGACAGGCCCCCGATATCCCACCGATCGCAGGTCGCCACCAGTCCGAGCATGCCGATCGCGGCGTGCTCGGCGGCGTGCAGCGATCCGGGCATCCGCACGGCGTCGATGCCGACCTCCGCGAGCACCTCGGGGGTGAGCGTGTACATCACCGCGCGGGTGGGCAACGTCTGCCGCGGCATGTCGAGTTCCACCGCGTCGAGCACTTCACCGGTGAGCAACGTGCGCAGATACCCCACCACCTGGTGGGTCACGTCCACCTCCACCAGCGACACGGTCAGCGGACCCCGATCGACGGATTCGATCACCCGGGTGATCGCGATCTCGGTGGTCTCCCGAGCCGAGGTGGTCCAGTCCGGCTCCTCCGGATGCGTCAGCGCCAGGCCGTCGTCGAGATCGAGTTCGTCGACCACATACGACTCACCCTGATGGATGTGCACCGCCCCGGGATGGACGGTCGACGGCGCACGCCCGGCGTCGACCGTGCCCAGCAGGCGCGACGACGTGTGGTCGACGATCAGCACCTGCGCGCCGGACCCGCCGCGGATGTCGACGTCGGCGTACGGGTCCACACCCGCCGCCGGATACCAGCCGGCCTTGCGACGTTTGAGTAGCCCGTCGGCGGCCAGCGCGGCCACCGCATCATGTGCTCGCCATGCCTCGATCTCGTTGTCGCGCAGCGGCAATTCCGATGCCGCGCATAGCAGATGGGGGCGCAATACGTACGGATTGGTCGGGTCGATCACCGTCGCCTCGACCGGGGTGGTCAGCAGCGCCTCGGGATGATTCACCAGGTAGGTGTCGAGCGGATCGTCGCGGGCGACGAGCACCACCAGGGCATCGCCCGACTCCCGTTGGCGGCCCGCCCTTCCCGCCTGCTGCCAAAACGACGCGACGGTCCCCGGGTAGCCGCCCACGATCACCGCATCGAGCCCACTGATGTCCACCCCGAGTTCGAGCGCGTTGGTGGTGGCCACGCCGACCAGTTCGCCGGTGGAGATCGACGCCTCCAACCGGCGACGATCGTCGGCGAGATACCCGGCGCGATAGGCGGCCACCTTCTCGACCAACTCGGGGGCGCTGTGCGACAACAGGTTACGAGCACTGAGCGCTGTCACCTCCACGCCGCGACGACTGCGACCGAAGCACAGGGTGCGGGCCCCCTCGATGACGAAATCGGCCAGCAGCCGCGCCGATTCGGCACCCGCCGACCGTCGTACCGGCGCACCGTGCTCGCCGGTGATACCGGGCACGAAAGGTGGCTCCCACAGTGCCACAGTGCGTTCGCCGCGCGGTGCGCCGTCATCGGTCACCGCGACGGCAGGCTCGCCGATGAGTCGGGTCAGGGTGGCCGCGGGATCTGCGGAGGTGGCGCTCGCGGCGATGACGGTGGGGTCGGCGCCCGCAGCGCGCGCCAGGCGCAGCAGTCGGCGCAGGATCAACGCTGTGTGCGAGCCGAATACACCACGGTAATGATGTGATTCGTCGACCACCACATATCGCAGATGCCGGAAGAACTGGCGCCATCGTCCCGGAACCGCGGCCCCGCCGGTGAAGCCGGCGCCGGGCGTGGTTGCGCCGGAGAGAATACCGACGTGCAGCATGTCGGGATTGGTGAAGATCCAGCGGGAATGAGCGCGCGCCCACTGCCGTAGATCCGGATCGGTGTCACCGTCGTAGGCGCACGGCTGCAGATGCGAGAACGCCGGACGACCGGAGATGATCGACGCCACCGCCTTGATCTGATCACTGCCGAGCGCCTTGGTCGGCGAGATGTAGAGGGCCGTCGCGTGTGGGTCGTCGAGAAGTGTCGTGAGAATCGGCATCTGGTACGACAACGACTTGCCGGACGCTGTTCCGGTGGAGATCGCGACGTGGTGACCGGCGAAGGCGAGATCGGCCGCGGTGGCCTGGTGGCTCCACGGCCGCTCGATGCCCGTTGCGGCGAACGCGTCGCGCACCGGATCGGGCACCCAGGTTGGCCATTGGGTGAAAGTTGCTGCGCGAGAACTGATCACCGACACATGGGTGAGCGGACTCAAGTCCGGATCGGTGCCGGCGAGGGAGCGCTGGAGGAGGTCGGTGCCAAAGGTGTGAGGATGCATCGTGAATTGATCCGAACGGACGACACCGGCTCCGCCGGGGTGGCGCATGGTGAGGGGTTGTCCGAGCTCAGGTGATGTTACCTGCCGATGTCGTTCGGCTGAAATCTGCGAGGCTTTCATTCAGTGTGGTTGCAGTGACTATCCTTTGCGGCTCGAACGTGATTGACTGATCTGGGCCGCAGCTCCCGGGTGGCCATCGCTCTACGCGGTGATCGTGCGGGATCGGGTTGCAGCCGTGGTACTGAAGTTGTCAGGCGGAGCGGTGTTCGTCCACGAACTCTCCCATCGGCGTTCTCCGAGGTATGGCGGTAAGACCGGCCACGACACGTGACCAGCGTGTCGGGACAGTTTGAATGTATGAAAAGGATTGCAGGAATGGCACAGGGAACTGTGAAGTGGTTCAACGCGGAGAAGGGCTTCGGCTTTATTGCTCCCGACGAGGGCAATGACGACGTGTTCGTCCACTACTCGGAAATCCAGGGCAATGGATTCCGTACCCTCGAGGAGAACCAGCGGGTCGAGTTCGAGGTCGGTCAGGGCACCAAGGGACCGCAGGCGACGGGCGTCCGCGCCGTCTGAGACCACGCGGCTCCTCACAGAGCTTGAACACACCGCTCCCGCCCTCATGAGGGCGGGAGCGGTGTGTTGTCGGGGGTGTTCTCGCTCGCGTGAGCACCCGCCGTGTTTGCCGCCCGGCGGGTGTGCGGGCAAGTAGTCTCGTTGCGTGGCGCAGTTGGCGTTCTTCTCCGCGGAGATCGACGAGCCGGCGATCGACGACCTCACCGGTCTGCTCGCCGCGCACGGTCAGTCGTCGGTGTCCGACGCGGGTTCCCGCATCTCCATCGTTGTCGGCGACGCGTGGCGGGCCGAGGCGATCGTCGAGGCGATCCGGCAGTGTGGGCTCGTCGCCGAACTGACCGCGTCCGACGAGGGCACCCCGCTCGCGAGGACCGAAGCCACCCCACGGCTCACCGCGCTGCATCGAGCCTGGTCACGGGGTGCGGTCAAGGCCATGCCCACCACCTGGGTGCCCACCGGCCGTGCACTGCGGATGTGGGTGCTGGCCTCGGGACGCCGCGACGGCGATCGCTACCTGCTCGGTCTCGACCCGCACGCCCCCGAATCCCATGCTCCGCTGGCCACGGCGTTGATGCGGGCGGGTATCGCCCCCACTCTCGTGGGCACACGCACCCATTCCCATGCCTTGCGTATCGCCGGCCGCAGGCGCCTGGCCCGTCTGCTGGAATATGTCGGTGAACCGCCGGAATACGCCGACGCGGCGTCGGCGTGGCCGCATGCAGACGAATTCTGATCCCCGGACCTGCGCTTTTGTCCTCCGGTCAGCGGAATATGTCACAGTCGGGGTGGTTGACCGAAATCAGAATGTGCACGGGACGCTATACATAAGGTACAAACCTCAGACGAGAACAGATCTCGCTCCGGCGTGCGAAAACCGCGCGCGGGGCAGGTCAGAGACGAAGGACACCCGTTGGCCGACACCAGCACCACAGCACCCGCGGGGGGTAAGTCGATTCGACGATTGGTGATCGTCGAGTCGCCGACCAAGGCGCGCAAGATCGCCGGATACCTGGGGTCGAACTACGTGGTGGAGTCCTCGCGCGGACACATCCGCGACCTGCCCCGAGGTGCGGCCGATGTGCCGGCCAAGTACAAGGGACAGCCGTGGGCCCGCCTCGGGGTCAACGTGGACGACAACTTCGAACCGCTCTACGTGGTGTCGCCGGACAAGAAGTCGACGGTGTCCGAACTCAAGTCGCTGATGAAGGATGTCGACGAGCTCTACCTGGCCACCGACGGTGACCGCGAGGGTGAGGCGATCGCCTGGCATCTGCTGGAGACGCTGAAACCGAAGATCCCGGTCAAGCGGATGGTGTTCCACGAGATCACCGAACCCGCCATCCGGGCCGCCGCGGAGAACCCCCGTGACCTCGACATCGACCTGGTGGATGCGCAGGAGACCCGCCGCATCCTGGACCGCCTCTACGGCTACGAGGTGAGTCCGGTGCTGTGGAAGAAGGTCATGCCGAAGTTGTCGGCGGGCCGCGTCCAGTCGGTGGCCACCCGCATCATCGTCGAACGTGAGCGTGAGCGGATGGCGTTCGTCTCCGCCGAGTACTGGGACATCGACGCCACTCTCGACGCCGGAGCCGACGTGTCGCCGCGCTCGTTCACCGCACGCCTCGTGGGTGTCGACGACGCGCGCGTTGCCACCGGCCGCGACTTCGACGCCCGGGGTGCCCTCAAGCGTGCCGACGGCGTCGTGGTGCTCGACGCCGCCCGTGCCGGTGCGCTCGCCGAGGCGCTCGACGGCGCCGGCATGACCGTGACGTCGGTGGAGGAAAAGCCCTACACACGTCGGCCCTACGCGCCGTTCATGACGTCGACCCTGCAGCAGGAGGCGGGGCGCAAGCTGCGCTTCTCGTCGGACCGCACCATGCGCATCGCGCAGCGGCTCTACGAGAACGGCTACATCACCTACATGCGTACCGACTCCACCACGCTGAGCGAGTCGGCGATCAACGCGGCCCGTGCTCAGGCGCGTGAACTCTACGGCGACAACTTCGTCCACCCCACCCCGCGCCAGTACAACCGCAAGGTCAAGAACGCGCAGGAAGCACACGAGGCGATCCGCCCGGCGGGCGAGTCGTTCCGCACTCCCGGCCAGGTGGCCGCGCAACTGCAGGCCGACGAGTTCCGGCTCTACGAACTGATCTGGCAGCGGACGGTCGCCTCCCAGATGGCCGACGCCCGCGGCACCACGTTGAGCCTGCGGATCGCGGGTACCGCGAGCAGCGGCGAGCGATGCACGTTCGCCGCATCTGGCCGCACCATCACGTTCCCGGGATTCCTGTCGGCGTATGTGGAGACGGTCGACGAGAACACCGGTGGCCAGGCCGACGACGCCGAGACGCGGTTGCCGCAACTGCGTGAGGGTCAGGAGCTCACCGCCACCGACCTGTCCGCGGACGGTCACTCCACCAACCCGCCGGCCCGCTACACCGAGGCGTCGCTGGTCAAGGTGCTCGAGGAACTCGGCATCGGGCGGCCGTCGACGTATGCGTCGATCATCGGCACCATCCAGGACCGCGGTTACGTGGTCAAGAAGGGCAACGCCCTGGTGCCGTCGTGGATCGCGTTCGCGGTGGTGGGCCTCATGGAGGCGTACTTCCGCAACCTCGTCGACTACGACTTCACCGCGGCGCTCGAGGACGACCTCGACCAGATCGCGAGTGGCAACGAGAATCGCACCCGCTGGCTGACGGAGTTCTACTTCGGCGACGAGGCGCCCGGCGCGGAAACCGATGCGGAGATCGAGAATTCCGACATCGCCAAGCATGGTGGCCTCAAGAAGCTCGTCGGGCTGAATCTGGAGGAGATCGATGCCCGCGAGGTGAACTCGATCCGCCTCTTCGACGACGAGCAGGGGCGCCCGGTCTATGTGCGCGTGGGACGGTTCGGGCCCTACCTCGAACGTAACGTTGCCGGCGACGGCGCCGAACCGGATCTGCAGCGTGCCAACCTGCCCGCCGACATCACTCCCGACGAGTTGACTCTCGCGGTGGCGGAGAAGCTGTTCGCCACCCCGCAAGAGGGCCGCACCCTCGGTACAGACCCGGCGACGGGCCACGAGATCGTCGTCAAGGAGGGCCGGTTCGGGCCATACGTGACCGAAATCCTGCCCGACGAGGACGACGAGGACGGGTCGGGTGGTGCACCCGCGACGATCCCGGCCGGACCCACTCCTCGTGACGGGGATGCCGGCGGGGTGGTTCCGCTGGACGAGACCCCGGCAGGTGGCGGGGCCGCCACCAAGACCGTCGCGAAGAAGACGGCGAAAAAGGCGGCCAAGAAGGCCGGACCCAAGCCTCGCACCGGCTCGCTGTTCAAGTCGATGGACATCGCGACGGTCACCCTCGACGATGCGCTGAAGTTGTTGTCGCTGCCGCGGGTTGTCGGCGTCGACCCGGAGTCGGGTGACGAGATCACCGCGCAGAACGGACGGTACGGGCCGTATCTGAAGAAGGGCACCGACTCGCGGTCGCTGACCGGCGAGGACCAGCTGTTCACCATCACCCTCGATGACGCGCTGAAGATCTATGCCGAGCCCAAGCGTCGCGGCAGGCAGGCCGCCGCGCCGCCGCTGCGCGAGCTGGGCAATGACGAGGTCAGCGAGAAGCCGATGGTGATCAAGGACGGCCGTTTCGGTCCGTACGTCACCGACGGTGAGACCAACGCCAGCCTGCGCAAGGGCGACGAGGTGGCCACCATCACGCCCGAGCGCGCCATGGAGTTGCTGGCCGATCGCCGCGCCCGCGGCCCGGCCCCGAAGCGCACCACGAAGAAGGCTGCTGCCAAGAAGACAGCTGCCAAGAAGACAACTGCCAAGAAGACCACAGCGAAAAAGGCGGCAGCGAAGAAAACCACCGCGAAGAAGACCACAGCGAAGAAGCCCGCATCTGATTGAGCGTGCCCGGCTTTCGGTCGAGCGTGCCCAGTTTTCGGTCGAGCGTGCCCAGATCGGGGTTGAGCGTGCCCGGTGGGTGGTTTCGACAAGCTCAACCAGCGGGCTGACGCGCTCGGCCAGCGGGTACAGCGGGCTGACACGCTCTACAGCGGGCGGCACGCTCGACGGGTGGGGAGTGGCTCAGCGCCGATAGGGCGCCAGATGTGGGCGGGCGAGCAGCGTTTCGATGCCACGCCCACGCAGCTCGACTCCTTCGCCGATGTCCCAGTTCTTCGCCTCGTCGTTCGACGCCAGGAACACCGCGCGCGCCGACCCCAGAACGCGCGTCGGCTCGTCCTTGGCCAGTTCGGTCAGGCGGGCCGCCTCGTTCACCGGGTCGCCGATGACGGTGTACTCGAGCCGCTTCTCCGAACCGATGTGCCCGGCGATCGCCTTGCCCGCCGACACCCCGATGCCGATGTCGGTGTCGCCGAGCACTTCGTAGAGCTCCTGTCGCATCTCGCGCGCCGCGGCCAGGGCCTTGCCGGCGAAATCGTCGAGATCGAGCGGCGCACCGAAGATCGCCAGCGCGGCGTCGCCCTGGAACTTGTTGACGAAGCCGCCGTGGCGACCCACGATGGCCACCACGACGCGGAAGAACTCGTTGAGCAGTTCCACCACTTCGCGGGGAGGGCGGTTGACGGCCAGTCGCGTCGACCCGACGATATCGACGAACAGCACCCCGACGTAGCGTTCCTGTCCGCCGAGTTCGGTGCCCGTCTCGATCGCCTTGCGGGCGACGTCCTCGCCGACATAGCGGCCGAAGAGGTTGCGGAGTGTCTGGCGTTCGCGCAGGTCGGCGACCATGTCGTTGAACCCGGCCTGCAACAGTCCGATGTCGCTGCCGTCGTAGATCTTGACCGCGACGTCCAGATCACCCTCGCTGACCTTGGCCTGGGCACGCCGCAGCTGCTTGATGGGGTCGTTGATGGCGCGGACCACCCGCACGATGGCCAGCAGGCTGAACGCCAGCGCCGACAGCGACATCCACAGGATGGGGCGCATCAGGCCCTCGGCGTCGGTCTCGATGAAGTGGATGCGCTGCAGGGTGATCAGTCCGACGATCACCGCCATCGGCGCCACCACGCTGATCACCCAGAACACCGCGATGCGCGTGGTCACGCCGGGTGCGATCGCGTCGTCGGGGTTGTTGGCCATGGCGGCCACCGTGATCGGCCGCAGCACCTTCTCCGCCTGCAGAAAACTCAACACGCACGTCACCAGCGCGCCGATGCAACTGGCCATGGCGACGATGAACGCGTTCTTGTGCGAGGCGGTGAAGTTCACCGCGGTCAACACGATGCCGCCGATCAGCCACAGGCCGACGTTCACCGCCGAGAGCAGCACCGGCAGCTTGAGGGCACGCGTCCGCGCGGTCTCGTTGTCCAGGCGGGTACGTCGTCGATGCCACACCAGCACCGGCAGACTGAGCTGGATACTCAGCGCCCCGCCGACGATCATCGCGATCACGAGATAGCCGAAGAAGATGACCTGATTGAGAGCGGTGATCTCGTCGAATCGGAATGAATCCTGGGCCGGCATGCCGAAGCGGAGGAAGCCGAACGTGAACAGCGCGCCGACGAGATTGGCCCGCAGCATGTCGAGGGCGAGGATCGGCCACGGGGTACGGATCAGCCAGCGCCCCAGATGTAGGGCGCGCGACCACCGAGACCGACGTTCAACCACGAGGTCAAAGGTAGCTGGCTGCTTGCAATTGTTAAACGACGTTGTCCACCGGGACGTGTCTGCGCTGCGCATTACCCTGGCGGTGTGACGAACGTCTTCGATCGCCTGATCGGTCAGCACGCCATCGCCGAAGAGTTGACCGGCGCCGCACGTGCGGCACGCGTGCTCTCCGATCGGCTCGACGGCGGTACTGACGCAGCGGCGGCGTTGATGCCGGCGGGGGCCTTCGAAGGTCTCGGTGCCCCGTCCGGTGCCCTCGATCCGCCCGAGGCCGGTGCGCGTGCCTCGATGACCCATGCGTGGCTGTTCACCGGACCGCCCGGCAGCGGCAGATCGGTGGCGGCCACCTGTTTTGCCGCGGCGCTGCAATGTCAGAGTCCCGACGTCATCGGTTGTGGTGAGTGCCGCGCGTGCGTCACCGTGATGGCGCAGACCCACGCCGACGTACGTCACATTGTGCCGCAGGGGTTGAGCCTCTCGGTGGATTCGATGCGCGAGATCGTGCAGGCGGCGTCCCGTCGTCCCGGGACGGGCCGCTGGCAGGTGGTGGTGGTCGAGGACGCCGACCGCCTGACCGAACAGGCCACGAATGCGTTGCTCAAGGTGGTGGAGGAACCGCCGTCGCGCACGGTGTTCCTGTTGTGCGCACCCTCGGTGGACCCGGAGGACATCTCGGTGACGTTGCGCTCGCGCTGTCGGCACGTCGCGTTGACCACGCCGTCGGTCCCCGACATCGCGCGGGTTCTCATCGAACGCGACGGTATCGATACCGAGGCCGCGCAGTGGGCGGCGTCGGTGTGTGGCGGTCACATCGGCCGGGCCAAACGCCTGGCCACCGACCCGGACGCCCGTGAGCAGCGCGAACAGGCGCTGGGCCTGGCCCGCGCCGCCACCCGGGATTCGACCGCGTATGCCGCTGCCGAGCAGTTGGTGCGCTCGGCCGACGCCGCGGCCAAGGCGATCAGCGCCGAACTCGACGAACCCGAGACCGAGGAGATGAAGACGGCGCTCGGGGCGGGCGGCACCGGCAAGGGCACCGCGCGGGCCCCCCGCGGCACCGCGGGAGCTTTGAAGGACCTCGAGAAACGCCAGAAGTCGAGGGCCACCCGGGTCGGCCGCGACGTCCTCGACCGTGCGCTGGTCGACCTCGCCGCCCTCTACCGCGACGCCCTGGTGGTCTCGGTGGGTGCGCACGTCACCCCCATGCACCCCGACAAGGCCGCGGATACGGTCGCACCGATGGCCGATTTCGCCACTCCCGAACAACTGCTGCGTTGTGTCGAAGCCGTCCTGCACTGCCGCGAGGTCCTCGATCAGAACGTGAAGCCCAAGTTCGCGGTCGACGCGATGGTGGCCACCATCGGACAGGCGATGCGCGCGCGATGAGCCGCGATCCACGCTGTCTGCCTGCATGAATAGCCCGTGACAACCGGGGTTACGCATCGTTAATCCGACAGCAACACCGGCCGCTTAGCGTCGCCATACATGACATCGGGCCAGGGGGCGCCGGGAACGTCGACGAGGCCGCTCGGTACGGGCCTCGACATCTCGGGGCTCACCAAAACGTTCACCTCCAGGTCGGTGCGCGGGTCGTCGGCAACCACCGCGCTCGACGACGTGACCCTACGCACCTCGGAGGGCACCTTCCTCTCACTGCTCGGGCCGTCGGGCTGCGGCAAGTCGACCGTGCTGCGGATCCTCGCCGGGCTCGAAGAGCCCACGTCGGGCACGGTGCTGATGAACGCCCAGTCGCCGCTGGATCTGCAGCGCACCCACTCCCTGGGGATCGCCTTCCAGGATTCCGCTCTGCTGCCGTGGCGGTCGGTGGAATCCAACATCAAGCTGCCGCTGCAGGTGGGGCGGATGCCGTCCGACGACGCTCTCGTCGCCGATCTCATCAACCTCGTCGGACTCACGGGGTTCGAGAAGGCCAAACCCGCGATGCTCTCCGGCGGCATGCGCCAACGCGTGTCGATCGCCCGTGCTCTCGTGGTGCGCCCCACGGCGTTGCTGCTCGACGAACCGTTCGGCGCCCTCGACGACATGACCCGCCAGCGCCTCAACGTCGAACTGCTCCGGATCTGGACCGAGAAGCCGGCCACCACACTGATGGTGACCCACGGAATCGCCGAGGCCGTGTTCCTCTCCGACGTGGTGGCCGTGATGAGTCCCCGTCCGGGGCGGGTGATCGAGATGGTGGCCATCGACCTGCCGCGACCCCGCGTTCCCGAGATGATGCGCACGCCTGAATTCCACGCCATCCACGACCACTTGTCGGGTCTGCTCTTCGGTACCCGTGCCGAGGAGCGGGCACAGGCGGCGGAGGCGGCGAGTGGCTAGCGTCGCGGTGGGTCGGACCTCGGCCACCCGATTCGTGCCGGCGGCCGACCGTTGGCTCGGCGGTGTCGTCGGCATCGTGGGCATCATCCTGCTGTGGTGGATGGCCGGCGCGCTGCAATGGTTCCACGGAACCATTCCCACGCCCGGTGCGGTGCTTTCCACCATCGCCGACACCGGTACCGCCTTCTACACCGAGAACTTCTCGGCCACAATCGAACTCGCGTTCCGCGGCTTCTTGTGGGGCAACGGCCTGGCCATCCTGCTGGCCGTCCTGGTGATCCTGATCCCACCGGTCGAGGGTCTCGCCACCCAGTTGGCCATCATCTCCTACTGCACCCCGATCATCGCCGTGGCACCGATCGTTCAGGTGGCATTCGCCCAGGTGCAGACCATGATCGTCTTCCTCGCCGCGATCTCGGTCTTCTTCACCACCATGATCGGCACACTCACCGGGCTGCGTTCCCCGCACGCGAGCAGTCTCGACCTCATCAAGGTGTACGGCGGCGGACGATTCGCGCAGCTGTGGCGGGTCCGGTCGGTCGCGGCGATACCGAACACGTTGGCGGCCATCAAGATCGCTGCTCCCGCCGCGGTTCTGGGCGCGGTACTCGGCGAGTTCCTCGCCATGCCCGACAAGGGTGCGGGACCGGCGATGATCGTCGCGCAGCAACGCGGCGACATCCCCCAGGTGTGGGCCATCGCCCTGATCAGCGGCGCCGTCGCGGGCATCGGCTACGCGATCGTTGCGGTGATCGCGCGTTTCGCCACGCGCTGGGCATCGGGTCAGGCGGTGCTGGGATGAGCGCATCGACCACCGACATCGTGCCCGTGTCCGCGGCGGGCGCGCCGGCCACCGAGGAGAACGGGTCGAACATCGGCGGATTGGCGTGGGAGATCGCCAAATTCCTCGGTTCGCTGCTGATGTCGTTTGTCTTGATCCTGGTGATCTGGTGGCTGTTTCTGCTCGCCTTTCCCGACATCGGACCGATCATCGGCCGCACACCGGTGCAGGTGTTCCAGTTTCTGTTCACCGAACCCGAGTCGGCGCAGGCGCGGGCCGAGATCGTCGACAATCTCTGGATCACGTTGACCGACGCCGCCATCGGCTTCGTCACCGGTATGACGGCGGCACTGCTCACCGCGGCAGTGTTCGTGGTGTCGCGTCCGGCCGCGCAGACCTTCATGCCCATCGCCATGCTGTTGCGGTCGGTGCCGCTGGTGGCGATGACCCCGCTGATCACCCTGGTCGTCGGGAGGGGTGTCGCGGTGGTGGCGGTGATGGGCGGGATCGTCGTGTTCTTTCCCGCACTGGTGATGATCATGACCGGGCTGGCCAACGCGCCCCGCCACATCAACGACGTCATCGCGGTCTACGGCGGCGGTCGCTGGACGGCGTTGCGCCGCGCGGCGATTCCGTCGGCGGTGCCCTCGCTGTTCGGTGCGGCCAAGATCTCGGTGCCTGGCGCGCTCATCGGTGCCACCGTCGCCGAGTGGCTGGGCACCAACAAGGGTCTGGGCGCCACCCTGCAACAAGCCCTACCGGCGGCCGCCTACAACGAACTGTGGGCTTCGGTGCTGGTGATCACCGTCTCCTCGATCGTGCTCTACGCGATCGTGGGCGTCATCGAATCGATCGTTCTCGCCCAGATGGGCATGCAACAGAACTGAATTCAGTCACAACTCGAGAGGATCATCAATGAGCAACATCCCCGGACCCCGCGTCGCTGTGGATCGACGGTCTTTCCTGCGGTATTCGATGATGGCCGGAGGTGCCGCAGGGGCACTGGGTGTGTCCGGGGTGCTCGCCGCCTGTAGCAGTGGTGGCAGCTCGTCGAGTGGGGCGTCGTCGACCGATCCCAAGGTGCAGCTTTCGTGGCAGAAGAACATCGAATTCGCTGGGGAATACTGGGCATTGGAGAAGGGCTACTTCAAGGATGCGGGCGTCGGCACACCCCAGTTGGTCACCGGAGGTGGTGCGGGTACCGGTGTGGAGACCGGGCTCACGTCGAACAAGGTGTGGATCGGTATGACCGCACCGCAACTCACCGCGCCGGTGATCCTGCAGGGCGCCAAGCTGATGAGCGTGGCGGCGACGTATCAGAAGAATCCGTTCTGCATCGTGTCGTCGGCAGGGAAGCCGATCAGGACGCCACAGGAGATGGCGGGCAAGAAGATCGGCGTGCAGGCCTCCAACGAGAACGTCTTCAAGGCGCTGCTCACCGCCAACGGGATGAAAGAATCCGACGTCCAGAAGATCACCGTGCAGTACGATCCCACGCCGCTCACCAAGGGGGAGGTGGACGGCTGGACCGCCTACATCACCAACGAGCCGATCACCTTGGCGGCGAGCGGTTTTGCCAACACCAACTTCCTGTTCGCCGACTTCGGTCTGCCGTTGGTGGCCGAGACGCTGGTGGTGCGCCAGGACACCATCGACAACGAACGCGACAAGGTGAAGGCATTCCTCAAGGCCGACATCCAGGGCTGGTACGACGCGGTCGCCGATCCGCAGGGCTCGGCCAACCTCGCCGTCACCAAGTACGGCAAGGATCTCAACATGGACCTCGGCGAGCAGACCAAGGAGGCCATCGCGCAGAACGCGCTGGTGATCTCCGCCGACACCAAGGCCAACGGTCTGCTCACCATGACCGACGCCCTCATCGAGCAGAACATGGAGGCGCTCGCCAAAGCGGGTTACAACCTCAAAGCCGATCAGATCTTCGACATGTCGCTGATCAACGAGGTTTATCAGGAGAACCCGGGGCTGAAGAAGGCGTAGGGCCGGTCGCGGCGTCGCCCTGTGGGTGACGGCGATTGTAGGGTTGAGGCGATTGTAGGGTGAGGGAAAGCACGGTGGGATCAACCGTGCAGCCCAGGGTTGCCGCGAGGAGCACAGATGTCCGACTTCATCAAGAAGATCAAGGAAGACGCGAAAGCCGTCGAGGCCGCGATCGACAACGAGTTGACGGTGCTCGAGGGTGTGCCCGGATACGATCCGCTCGCCGACGAACCCGCCGAGGACGACACGCCCGGTGACGACGCGGCCGCTGCCGACCCTGCAACCTCGACCTCCGAAGACGAGAAATAGCGGCGGGCGGGGCCCATAGACTCGGGCCCATGTCCGTCATGTCGCGAATTCCCGGTTCTCTCGCGTGGGCCGTGCTCGTCCTCGCCGTGTGCCAGGCGGCGGCCGTATCGATCCCGCTCACCCTGTTCGGTGGCCAGCCCAACAGCTCCGACGTCGATCTGCTGATCAGCCCGGCCGGTTACGCGTTCGCCATCTGGGCAGTGATCTATGTGCTGACGATCGTGGTGGGCGCGATGTTCGTGAAGTACCGGGCCACCGGAACCGGCTCAGCCCGGCGGCTCGCCATCGACATCGCCGTGGCCTGCGCGGCCGCAGCCCTGTGGCTGGTGGTGTCGGCGGCGAACTGGACATGGGTCACCTCGGTGCTGCTCACCGTGATGGCGGTGGTGTTGCTCGACGCGGCGCGGATCGCCGCCGGCCCGGCCGACGAGCAGGCGGGTCCGGTGAACACGATGGTCCGGGTGACGGTCGGCATCTATGCGAGCTGGGCCACCGCGGCGGTGTTCCTGAACTGGGCGTCGGACTTCGGCAAGACCGTCGCCGACCCGGCCGCACTGGGCTGGCAGCTGATCTTCCTGATCGGCGCGGTCGTCGTCGGCCTGGCCGTCACCATCGGCTACGGCGCGGTCTTACCCGCGTATCCGGTGGTGTTGATCTGGGCATTCGCCGCCATCATTCGTCAACGCCTGGTCGGCGAGCACTGTCGTGGTGGTGCTGTGCATCGTCGCCATCGCACTGGTGGTCGCGGGGTACCTGGTGTCGGTGCGGCGCCGGGCGCAGTTGGTCGCGGCAGGTGCCGAGTGATCGGCTCCGCGACGGGGTGGACGCGGCCGACCAGATGCCGCCTGGATGTCTAGATGTACAGCGGCCCCGGGATGTTGACCCACTGCTGATTCGAGTAGGCCACCCCGTGGGGCGTGTTGCACTGCATCTGCACCCGGTACGCGAATGGGAAGAGCACATTTGTCCTGGCCTGGCGATCGCTGGGTCCGTCTCCTTCCAGCGGGGGCTGGGTGGGTATGGGTCGCCATCCGAAGTTCAGCCCGCCCGGCATCACCAGTAGAGAGCATGACGTCGCGTCACGAGGGGCAGTCGTCGTCGATGCGGCGATGGTGAACCCGGCTGCGATGGTGTCGATGATGAATGGCGCCGGATTCGAAGGTGCCGGTTTCGGGGGTGCCGCGTGCGCCGCCGGAGTCGACGCCACGCCGAGCAGTGCGCCACACGCGGCTACCGACGCGATCGCCACCTTCACGCTCGAATGTCTTGACGATGTCAGGTGTCCCATGGCGGGTACCCCTCTCGGTGCCCGGGGAACGTGCTGCCAGTCCGGTCTGAGGTCACTGGCACGGCGCGATCTCCGCACATCCAGCTTAGCGAGGCGGCGAATCAGGTTTCCGAGACTTCGTAATTCGAGGACCTTGTACCCGCGCGGGTAGGTATGAGGTCGATGCGCCGATGCGGAGCCGAAGATGGCCGAAGGCGTCCAGCGCGAGATCGATCCACTCGGGTGTCGACGGCCATGAAAAACTGCCCGTGTGCGGCCATGAAAGTGCCCGCTGACGGCCAATAAGGACTGCCCGCTGGCGGTCAGGTAGGTGCCCGT